>JADWMI010000553.1 GCA_015767395.1 Bacteroidota bacterium
CTATCGGACGAAAAAATTGGATTTTCAATGGGAGCCCCAGAGGTGCCAATGCAAGTGCTACTTTTTACAGTTTGATTGAAACAGCCAAAGTATAACTAAATAATGAAAAAAATGAAGGATTCCAGACAAGCTGACCGGGAGAGTGCAGTTTTTAAACATTGTTTTAACACACACTTTTTAACCTGTTACATTATTTTGCAGATTTTCACAAAAAACTTTCATATAAATTTTATTTTAGACTCTTTGGAATGTTTTGTTTATGACAGAATTTGTCTGGAAATTTTTCCTTTTATATTATGGTCATAGTTGAATAACTTAACTATATTTAAAACAGAACATTTATAAAGATACATAAATGTTTAACTAAGAGGAGTTAGATTATAAAAAAAAGGAGTTACATTATGAAAAAATATTCAATCAATATTTTATTCTTATTTCTCACTGTAATTATCAGTAATTGCGATCAATCAATCGATGATAGTGATAATTTGAAAAAACAAATTTTACCGGCTTATATGACTCAAATAGAAAAGAAGCATAGGCTGGAAAATATTGATCTGCGTAGAGAAGAACGTATTGCTCTGTTTAGAGACCAAAGGAATCCACCTCAGGGAAATATCAGATTTCCGGCAGAATTTGAACCAATGGATGGTGTAATTTTGTCCCCTGATATGGATTTTAAAAAATATTTCAAAGATTTACTAAAGGCACTTGCACAAGTGAAAAATTCAAAAGCTTATATACTTGTAAACGGAAGTGGAGATAAAATAATCGATGAAATCATAAAACCACTTAATCTTCCTAACAATAAATATGAAATTATTAGTGTACCACATGAAACGATATGGGCAAGGGACTATGGTCCATGGGCAACTTATGTCAATAATCAAAGATCATTTGTTGATGCATTATACTATCCGACAAGACCAAAGGATGATGCAGTACCAACATATCTTGGGGAAAATTTCTTTAATCTTGAAGTTTTTAATATGGATTTATCTGTTGAAGGAGGCAACGTAATGGCAGATGGAGGTGGAACATGTTTTACGACTGACACAGTCTTTGAGTGGAACCCACCAGCTACTGATATATATAGCCTGTATGAAGATTATTTAGGCTGTAAGAACACTATTATTACCACGTCGTTTCCCGATGAAGGTACTGGTCATATAGATATGTATTCAAAAATACTCGACAAGAACACAATCCTTGTAGGTGAAAGTAAAAAAACATGGGGTGCAAACCAAAAGGAAATAGATTTTTTAGATGAGGTCGCTGATTTTTTTAAAAACTCAGAAACTTCTTCCGGTAATAAATGGAAAGTAACAAGAATACCAATGGAAATTGAAGCAGGCGACATGTGGGGTAAATTTTACCATACTTATACAAATTCATTAATTCTAAATGATACAGTGATTATCCCTACATATAATTCAAACCTTGATCAAGAAGCCAAAAAAATATATGAACTTGCAATGCCTGATAAAAAAGTAATAACAGTTGATTCCAGCGTGGTAATCGAATGGGGGGGTGCAGTGCATTGTACAACAGTACAGATACCTGTAAAAGACGATGATGGTGGAGATAATAATGATGGTGGTGATAATAATGATGGTGGAGATAATAATGATGGTGGTGAACCGGCCACTGGATGTGGAAATTTTTTGAAATTTAAACAATTCTAAGCACATTACATTAAAAGGATACTGAGACCTAAAAAGAGGTACTCAGTATCCTTTTAAAATATTAAAGTATCTTTTTCTCACTAATTTTAAAACATTCCTATCACCCTTACATTTCCTTAGAAGCAATTACAATTTCTTCTTCAGTAATAACATGTTTTTTCTCAGACATGCTGTGAACCAGAGATTTCTCAACAAGTTTCCCAATTTTTCTAACCACTCCACCTGAAAGACTGTGAATTGCTTTATATGCATTTTCATTGAAAATTTCTTTTGAACCACCTGCTTTTTCAATTTGATAAGCAATGAGTTCTGAAACCTT
>JADWMI010000554.1 GCA_015767395.1 Bacteroidota bacterium
ATTCACCTATTTTAGTTCCTATTTCAACAGGGTTTCCTTTTACATAACGTAAAAATGGAAATACTACAATGGTAATATCACCTTCAAAGTCTTTTCTAGTAGCTTGAAATTCAACAGCATCAATGTCCAATTTATATATTTCCTTAAACCCCTTTCTAACAGCTATTTCTAAACTATTTTGCATATTTTATAGTAAATTAATTCGAAGTGCAAAAGTAATAAATTCAATACTATTTTTAAGTGTTTGTACTACAAATTCGATAAAACTAAATTATTGAATTAAGTATTTATGAGAAATATGGAAATATCGCGGTTTATATTTCCTCGTTATCTTTGTTAAAACCTATTAAACGCCTGTATTTTAGTGCTGTTTTTTTAAGCTTTTTTTTAATCTTTTTGTATTTGGTAATGTCTTTAATGGTTACTACGGCAGCAATTATTTGATTTTCACTATTTATAATGGGTCTTCCGCTCAATAAAACGTTTTTCTTTTCTTTGGTTACGGGATTCAATAGCAACACATCTATATCGTCTGTTGATTCTCCAATTAAAGCGCGTTCCATTGGTAAATTTTGTAATGGGAAAGTTGTTTTTTCATCAGGATAGTACAAGTTAAAATGGTCTGAAAAATGAATGGAAATTTTAGAGTCATCTTCAATTTGAAATAATTCATTTGCCATATAATTTGCTAAAACAACTTGTTTTGAGGTATTTGCTACAAGTACACCATCACTAATATTTTCAAGTATCATGTTTAATTTTTGTTCGTTTTCAAACAAATTATTGATCGCTTCTTTTTCTTCAATTTCTAATTTTAATTGTTCTGTAATGTCATGCGCTATGGCGTATAACAATCCTGTAGGCTTGTCTAAGGTAGCAGTCCAGGATAGCCATTTTACCGTACCGTCTTTACAAACCCATCGATTTTTGAAATTTTCTAAGGAGGTTTCGGCTTCAAGGTTTTTAATTTTTTCTTTTGTGATATCAATATCTTCTGGGAAAATATAATTGTAAAATGTGTTGTTTAATAATTCGTTGTTACTATATCCAAGTACTTTACTCAATGCCGGATTTATTTTTACGAAATTATTTTCAGAAGCAATGATGAGCATATCCTTAGACAAATTAAAAAAAGTATTTCCTGCAATTAAAGCCTCATTGGCAGATTTTATTTCGGAAATATCTGTGGCAATGGTTCCAATGGAATAAATTCTATTGGATATATCAAATAATGGAAATTTTACGGCCAAATAGGTATGCGGTCCATCGGTTTGTTCAATTATTTCTTCAATCTGAATTTCTTTATTTGCCTTAATAGCTTCAAGATCAGAATTGCGATAGCTATCTGCAATTTCTTTTGGCAAGAAATCGTGATCGGTTTTGCCTTTAATGTCTTCTGCTTTTAATTTAAAAAGGGCTTCATATTGTTTGTTTATTAATATATATTCTCCGTTGATTTTTTTAACAGAAATAGGGTTGGAAGTATTGTTGATAATAGATTGTAATAGTTTTTGAGTTTCTAAAAGGCTAATTTGTGATTTGTTTTTGGCTTTTAACTGTGCAATTAAAATAAAATAAACTGTTGTTAGCATTCCTAAAGAAAGGATGATTAACCCTAGCGCAATCCAATTCCATACGTTTGTGTTAGCCGCTAAACTAAGTTTCCAATAAATAAATGCAATTGCTAATACTACCACTATGTTTGCTATATAACCTGCTGTGATTTTATTTTTAAATGAGCTTTTCATTATAGGAAGTATTACAATTGATGCACTTAAAGTTAAAAAATTTACGTGATATATTTTAATTATGCTTATAAATTTGGCGATGAGTGGTTTGCGTTTTTATTTTGAAAAGAGAATAAGTTGCTATTTAATGAGTAGCAGTGTTAATTCAAAAACTAAATAAATTGAAGCGATAATTGAAAAGAACTTTATTAGTAAATGAATTTCCATCAATAACATGTATATATTTGCACTATGGATGCGTTTTTAAAAGAGT
>JADWMI010000160.1:0-4401 GCA_015767395.1 Bacteroidota bacterium
AAAATAAAATTAAATGGAATGGTTTCAACCAAAACAGCCATTCCAACTTTTTCAATAGGTATGGATGCGCAACTTTTTGATATTGCAGAATCATTCACACAACTTGAAATGTTTGGAGCAATTGCGCCTATTGCTAATTTAGTGCAAGGAAAAATAAATACTCAGCTAAATGTTTCAGGTAATTTAAAAGATGATTTAACACCTGATTTATCAACTATTAGCGGTAATGCTTTATCCGAATTGTTAGTTTCAGAAGAAACGCTTCAAAGTTCAAATGCACTATCCTTATTAAGTAGTAATTTAAATTTCATAGACTTAAACAAACTTAATTTAAACGATTTAAAAATAGACCTTACATTTGAAGATGGCAAAGTGGCTGTTAAACCTTTTAACATAAAATATAAAGATATTGCAGTTGAAGTGAGCGGTAAACACGGTTTTGACCAAACACTTGATTATAATTTATTGTTTGATGTACCTGCAAAGTATTTAGGAAAAGATGTCTCTA
This sequence comes from Bacteroidota bacterium, assembly GCA_015767395.1. Next base: position 509 of record JADWMI010000160.1, read on the forward strand.
AAATAATTGCCAATTTAAGCGATCAAAATGTTGATAACATTACGGTTCCGGTAACTGCGAATGTTTTAGGATCGTTTACCAAACCAACTGTAAAAACAGATATGAAGGAAGCTGTGAGTAATTTAACGCAGCAATTGGTAAATCAACAAAAAGACAAAGCCATTGACCAAGGAATTAATGAACTTAGCAAAGTATTAAACGGGAGCGAGAAAAGCACTGATTCAACAAAAGTTGATAGTAATGATGATATTAAAAAAGCGGCAAATTCGGTTTTAAATAGCCTATTTAAAAAGAAAAAAGACACTACTAAAAAACAGTAGTTTTATATTTTGTAGCGTGTCTTTTCCGAAGTATATTTAATTTAAATGTCGGTGAATAAATAAATTTAATGTCCTGATAATCAATTTGGCATACATTTTGAAATATATTAGCTAACGATAATACAATTATTAAAAAATGTAAGTGAAACATAAAGTAAATGACTCGTTCATCACTAAAAAGAAACATTTACAAACTCAAAATTAATGAAAAAAACAGTCCTATTTTTTTTATTCATATTAATGCTGAGTTGCAATAATTCGGATAATAAAATTGATGCCCCAACCTGTATTGAAACTAAAATATTAGAAATAAAAAAATCTGATATACAAAATCCTCCTGCCGCTGTTTGGAAATGGGATGTTGATGGAGAAACTTATTACTATATCACTTCCGACTGTTGCGATCAATACAACTATTTATATAATGAAAATTGCGAAATTGTGTGCGCCCCTGATGGAGGTTTTACAGGAAATGGAGATGAAAACTGCCCAAAATTCTCATCAGAAATTGTGAAAACATTGATTTGGGAAGACGACAGGAAGTAAGTTATATTGACAATTATTTTAAAGGCCTTTTTTTAATCATCCCTCCTTTAGTGTCCTTAATACTGTTCATAATGATAAATGCCTTATCGTCAATTTTATCAATTTCGGTTTTAATTCTAGCAATTTCAAGTCTGGTAACAATGGTATAAACAATATCATATTCCTTTAAGTCAGCTTCCTGTTTACCAAAACCACCTTTTCCAGCATATACTGTTACTCCTCTACCTAAATCTTCTGTAATCATTAACCTGATTTTTTCACTTTGATGTGAAATAATGGTAATTCCGGTATATTCTTCAACTCCTTCAATAATAAAATCGATTGTTTTTGCGGCTGCCATATACGTTAACATTGCATATAAGGCAACTTCAATAGACATGATATAGGCACCAAAAGAGAAAATAACAACGTTAAAAATCAATATAATATCACCTATAGTTAGTCCTGTTTTTTTGCTCAAGTAAATAGCTAACACTTCGGTTCCATCAATAACGGCTCCACCTCTAATTGACATACCAATCCCAGCACCTAAGAAAAACCCTCCAAAAACAGCTATCAATAATTTATCTGATGTTATCATTGGATAAGGAATAAAATGTACCGACAACGCCAAAGCCACAATGGCTAAAATACTTTTTAAGGCAAATTGTTTTCCAAGATTTGAATACCCCAAAACAATAAATGGCAAGTTGACAATTACAATAAGAATAGCTAATGAAAAACCTGTGGTTTCAGAAATTAACAATGAAATTCCCATAGCACCACCATCAATAAATGAGTTCGGTAATAAAAAGCCTTTTAGTCCAAAACCTGCTGAAACAACTCCTATTAAAATAAAAAAAGTTTCATTTATAAAATGTGAAAGACCAACTTCCACGTTTTTAACTTCCTCTGACAATCTCTTTTTAGTAACCTTGTCACGCCGAAGTCTACGTTTTACGTTTCCAACAATTATTTTATGCAAAAAATTAATCATATCAATTTTAATAATTAGTTGAAAAATTTATTTAATAGTAAGTATCACCCTATACCCTTCATTATTACGAACATTAAAAACAGTATTGTCTTCAAAAAGTAAATACTGCCCTTTAACCCCTTTCAATTTACCCGAATAATGTTGCGTTTTCTCTAAGTTTAAGGTTTTAATTTTTTTTGGATATTGAAGCACTGGATACTCAATTTCTGTTATTTTTCCATTATTCGCTAAAAAATAGGGCTGGGCTTCTTCTGGAATATAAGACTTTAATTTTTCTCGTTCTTCAAATAAATCAGCCTCTGAAATTTCATTTTTCAACATTTTTTGCCAACTCGTTTTATCTGCAACATATTCTTTCAATGCCACTTCAGTAATTCCAGCCAAATAACGATTTGGAACCTCTACAATTTCAATAGCTTTTGACGCTCCTTGATCAATCCATCGTGTTGGCACTTGCGTTTTTCGGGTTACACCAACTTTTACATTGCTAGACAGCGCCAAATAAACAACATGTGGCTTTAATTGCACTTGCTTTTCAAACGCTAAATCCCGATCCTCAATACCTAAATGTGCCTTGCTTAATTCCGGTTTCATTATCCAATCACCTACTGCAGCACTTTCATAAAAACAATCATAACAAAAACCCTGTCTAAATATTTTCTTTGCTTTTCCACAATTCAAACATTGATAACCTTCAAAACTAATTTCTATATCTCTATCTAATAATTGATTCAAATTTAAAAAATCATTTTCTACATCTAAATAATAGTGAACCACATTATTTAATTCAGTCATCATTTTTTTTAAAACAGTTTGATATTTCATAAAAGTTTTTCTTATTTTTAACCTGATAAAGATACTTAATAAAATATGCCATATCCAATTGTAAATTCGATAATTTCTTGGTTTTTAAAAAAACGCAAGCATCAAATGGAGTTGTTTTTAAAATATCCCATTGATGTTCAACAAGAACTTCTTTTTAAATTATTGTACAAAGCCAGACATACTGAAATTGGTAAAAAATATCACTTTTCTAAGATCTTAACTTATGAATATTTTTCAGAAAAGGTTCCAATTCAACAATATGAATCAATTGAACCTTTAATTGAAAGAACCCGAAAAGGTGAACAAAATGTTTTTTGGCCTACCCCTATAAAGTGGTTTGCAAAATCTAGCGGTACAACCAATGCCAAAAGTAAGTTTATACCCGTTAGCGATGAAGCATTGGAAGATTGCCATATGAAAGCTGGAAAAGACATGCTTTGCTTATATTTTAATAACAATCCAGAAGCAAAACTTTTTACTGGAAAGGGCTTATGCTTGGGTGGAAGCAGTGCCGTCTATGAAGATAATGAAACCTATTTTGGTGATTTATCCGCAATTATTATTGAAAACATGCCCTTTTGGGCCGATTATAGAAGTGCTCCAAAACAAGAGATTGCTTTAATGGGCGAATGGGAATCTAAAATGGAAGCTATAGTTGAGGAAACTGTTAATGAAGATATAACCAGCTTGGTAGGCGTACCTTCTTGGATGCTAGTGCTCATAAACAAGGTCTTAGAAAGAACGGGAAAAAGTAATATTTTAGAAGTTTGGCCAAATTTAGAAGTCTATTTTCATGGTGGTGTAAATTTCAATCCATATAGAGAGCAATTTAAAAAACTAATTCCTAAGAAGGATTTTAAATATTTTGAAACTTACAATGCTTCTGAAGGTTTTTTCGCCATTCAAGATCAAAACGATTCCTTAGATATGTTGCTAATGTTAGATTATGGCATTTTCTATGAATTTATTCCTATGAATAAATTTGATGGGGAGAATTCTGAAGCAATACCACTTCAAAAAGTAAAGCTCAATAAAAACTACGCCATTGTAATTACTACCAATGGTGGCTTATGGCGTTATTTAATTGGCGACACAGTCAAATTCACTTCTTTAAATCCATATAGGATTAGAATTACTGGACGAACCAAGCATTTTATCAATGTTTTTGGAGAAGAACTAATTATTGAAAACACCGAAGAAGCGCTGAACCAAGCTTGTTTAAAAAC
>JADWMI010000160.1:4501-5784 GCA_015767395.1 Bacteroidota bacterium
AAGGAAAATTAGGCGGTCAACATAAAATTCCACGTTTGTCTAATTCCAGAAAGCATTTAGATGAATTGTTAGAATTGGCTTATGTGAATTAGTAAGAATTTAAGTTATGTAACTTAAATCTTACGGTCAATTACATAGTTAACCATTGTTAATAGCGAGTTTTTATATTCAGATTCAGGATATTTATCTAAAATTAACAAGGCTTTAGATTGGTACTCTAACATCTTATTAGTTGTATACTCAATACCACCTCTTTCTTTTACAAAATCAATAACCTCTTTAACTCTTTTTTTATCTTTATTGTACTTTTTAATAGAATTCAACAACCATTTTCGTTCAGACTCATTACAAATATTCAAAGTATGAATCAACGGCAGGGTCATTTTTTGTTCCTTAATATCTATACCTGTAGGTTTTCCAATTTTGGCATCGGTATAATCAAATAAATCATCTTTAATTTGAAAAGCAATTCCTATTAGTTCTCCAAAAGTTCTCATTTTTTCAATTTCCTCAGCAGAACTTCCAACAGAGGCAGCACCAATTCCACAACAAGCGGCAATTAAAGTGGCTGTTTTTTGGCGAATTATTTCAAAATACACTTCCTCTGTAATGTCTAATTTTCTCGCTTTTTCAATCTGTAATAACTCTCCTTCGCTCATTTCTCGAACGGCAATTGAAATTAATTTTAAAATATCAAAATCGTCATTATCTATAGACAGTAATAAACCTTTTGACAATAAAAAATCACCAACTAAAACAGCTATTTTATTTTTCCACAAAGCATTTATAGAGAAAAAACCCCTACGCATATTACTGTCATCCACCACATCATCGTGCACTAACGTGGCTGTATGGATAAGTTCAATTACAGAAGCTCCTCTATAAGTTCTGTCCTCAAATTTACCTCCAGAAACCATTTTGGCTACCAAAAAAACAAACATTGGACGCATTTGTTTTCCTTTTCTTCTAACAATATAATGAGTAATTCTATTTAAAAGTGGAACATTGGTGATCATAGCCTCTCTGAATTTACTTTCAAAGAGTTCCATTTCTTTTAGTATGGGTTGTTTTATTTGTTCTACTGGCTTCATTAAGGAATCAAAAATAAGAAAAAAACCAAGGCAAAAATTAACTTTTATTGGCTAATTGTCCGCAGGCAGCGTCAATGTCTTTTCCTCTACTTCTTCGGACATTCACAATAATATCGTTCATTTCTAAATTACTGATATAATTGTTGATTGTTTCTGGTTTGGCTTGTCGAAATTCACCATCATCAATTGGGT
>JADWMI010000555.1 GCA_015767395.1 Bacteroidota bacterium
ACCTGAATATGGTAATTTGAACCATCCTGCTTCTCCAATAAAACTTGGTTTTGATCCACTAGGCTCACCCACTAAAATTGCATTTGTGAATTTTGTTATTTCAGTCAATAAATTTTGAGCTGCAGAAAATGTTCCTCTACCCATTAAAACGAAAATTTTTCCTTCAGGGTTTATAATTTCAAACTCGATTAATGTTTTTAGCATAGGAGGTACTATAGATCCATTTCCACCGCTATTAAATCGCAAGTCTAAAATTAAATTTTGAGAATTGCTTTGTTTTATATTTTCTCGAAGCTTTAAATTAAAATCCATTAAAGTCAGTTCTTCTTTTTGTTGAACTACGTTAAATTGTATATACATTACATTATGCTTATTTAATGTTTTTGACCAATAATTATCTTCTGTTTTTGATAAAAATAAAGGCTGATTCTCTGTTTTTAGCTTTGGTAATATTGGGAAACCAGTAAATTGCCAAGCAACCGGATTCATTGTTAATTTTTCAGAATTTCCTTCTTTATCGCTTAACGTTATTGTTACTTGATTCGCGTTCTTAATAATTCCTAAACCTTTTAATACATCGGGTAATCCTAAATAATAAGGCCCTAACCAAAGTGTTTGCATATCATTATCCCTTGCATTTACGGCATTTGTTTTTTGAAGCGCAGCTTCAATAGGTGTGTTTTCAATCAAATCTACTTTATAGCCAATCCATTTTTCGAAGCCTTCCTCAGCATCAACAATAAATAGCCCATCATTAAACTGATAAAACTGAATGGGTAGTTTTTTTAAAGCGCCTTTGTTTGGAGATGTAGGTATAATTACATTATGTCCACTTCCTAAAGCTCCGAATAGTCTAATTATTTTGAAAATTATTTGTTCGTCAGATAATGACGCTATATTTGTTTTTATATCTAGAATTTCTTTTGATAAATCTGTTTTAGAAATAGCGTGATTTGGGCTATAAAGTAGCTCATTAATTCGTTTTTCTAAATATGTAATATCTCTAAACCAAGCTTCTTCTCTTGGTATATCTTTTTGAGTATCATTCCCAAAGAGCGCTAGAAAATCTTCATCTTCATTGAAGCTTTTAAAAGCAGAACTGCCCTTAATGAACGGTTTTTCGTCATAACGTGCTGCAAAGCCTTTACGTAGCCATAACAAAGCATTATCTTTATCTCCATCTTCAGCATAGGCTTCAGCAATTTTTACCATAATATCATTTGAAGGTGCTGAACCTGTCGGAATTCCTCTTAAAATCGTCCCACCAAGGTCAAGGGTATTTTTTAATGCCGTAATGGCGTTTTGATACTGCTCCACTTGATAATAGGAAAGTCCTAAAATATAATATAAATCAGCATCACTTTGATACTGTCTCGTTAGGTTTTCTAAAATCACGATGGATGCTTGCCATTGTTCATTCTTGACTAAACTTAGGGCTTCATTTCTCTGTTGAAAATATTCTGTTGCGTTTTCTATATTTGTTTTTTTCGATTGAGAAAAAGCATAAGAGATATTGAGAAAAATCAATAGGAGAATGCTTGCAATGTTTACTTTTTTCATATTTAATGTTTTCATATTTAATTTTATTAGCTTTCATTGGTATAGATAAATAAAAATGTGAAGTATTACAATCAGTATCAATTTTTAATCAGGCATAACGGTTTAAATAAACGCCTTTTTTAATGGCGTTTATTGATTGTTAGGCATAGTTTCTATTACCGTTTTTATATTGTCTTCATAGACCCTGTCTATTAATAAATGGTAGGGATCTATGGCTAATTTTGCAGGTATCGAATCAATTTCAAAGTTGAATGTCATTTCAGGACTATCAATCTTTACTCTTTTTACAAATAATAATTGCTCTTCACCTGAATCAGCAAAAGCTCCAACATCAATCCAATCATTTAATTCCATGGGTGTTTCAATTCCCGTAGAATCAGCTAATAATTTCTTAGCCTCGATATCCAACGTGATTTGATACTTTCCATTTTCTAATT
>JADWMI010000556.1 GCA_015767395.1 Bacteroidota bacterium
GTCGCACGAAATACGTCCTGCTTATTTGCAAATAATTCAAACAAGTGAAACAAGCTATGAGGTTTTTTGGAAAGTTCCGAGCATGGGAGATGCCGTTCCAACCATTCATCCTGTATTTCCTCCCTTTTTTAAAGTTGAAGAATTAAAAAGACCAAATCAAATTCCGGGATCTGTAATATATAGTTACAAAATATCGTCTAAAGAAACTTTACAAGGAAAAATACTCACGATTGAAGGCTTGAATAAAACGTTGATAGATGCCTTGGTTACGGTTACTTATTTAAATGGAGAGAAAGTAACATTAATGTTGCAACCCGATAAAGATTCTAGTATCATTCCAGGAGAAACTTCTACTTACGAAGTCATAAAAACATATTCTCAATTAGGTATTGAACATATTCTTTTAGGTATTGATCATCTTTTGTTTGTACTCGCACTTATTCTAATTACCAGAGGTAAATGGAGGATTATTAAAACAATAACAGCATTTACCATTGCACACAGTATTACCTTGAGTCTTGCTGCTTTAGGATATGTTAACTTTCCCACACCACCAGTCGAAGCGGTCATTGCATTAAGTATTGTTTTTCTGGCCATCGAAATTATAAAAAACCAAAACGGCAAAGAAACATTAACAAGTAAAAAACCATGGTTGGTAGCATTTACTTTTGGTTTACTACATGGGTTTGGATTTGCAGGTGCTTTAGCTAATATCGGATTACCGCAACAAGATATTCCTTGGGCATTGGCATTTTTTAATGTAGGCGTAGAGTTGGGGCAAATAGCTTTTATTTTTATAGTTTTAGGATTTATCTTTCTTTTAAAAAAATCAAAATTTTCATTTCCTAAAGGAGCTTACTATGTCCCGGCTTATAGCATTGGTGGTGTTGCCTGTTTTTGGTTAATTGAGAGAGTCGTAGGGTTTTGGTAGTAAAAAGTTGATTCATTCTTAAAATATAGCTGCTAACTTAAAAATAATCTTTCACAAGAAATCGAAATTACTTAATTTGCAGATAGTTAATAAATTAATCCTTGTACTATGAAATTTAAAGCATTATTAATTTCTCTTTTCCTAATTTTTACGTTTAATGTACAAGCACAAGAAGAAACAACTCCGCCGGCCACATCATCGGCTGAAGATTTGGCAAAACAACTTGCAAACCCTGTAGCCGCTTTAATCAGTGTCCCTTTACAAAACAATTTTGATTTTGATGTTGGACTGTTTGAAGGGTTTAAATACACTTTAAATATTCAACCTGTAATTCCAATATCATTAAGTGAAAAATGGAATATGATTAGTAGGACTATAATTCCAGTCATTTCACAAAATGATGTTTCAGGTATAGGGAATAGTGAAACTGGGCTTGGTGATATTGCACAAAGTATTTTCTTTTCGCCTAAAGAAGTCAAAAACGGCTTAGTTTGGGGTATTGGCCCTGTGCTTTTATTGCCTACTGCAACAGATAATGTATTAGGAGCAAATAAATGGGCAGCAGGCCCAAATGCCTTAATACTTAAATTAGAAGGACAATGGACGTATGGTGCTTTGGTTAATCATATGTGGTCTTATGCTGGTAGTGGTGTGAATGATGTAAACGCAACATTTTTCCAACCTTTTATAACCTATGCCTCAAAAACAGGTGCTTCTCTTACTGTTGCGTCAGAAAACACACAAAGTTGGGACAACGATATTTTTGGCGGGTTTGCAGGAGTTTATTATGCAAAAGTCATGACCTTTGGTAAACAAATGATGCAATTAGGTGGTGGTCCAAAAATATATTATGGCAATAATGCTTTTAATCCAACTTGAGGAATTAGAGCAAATATTATATTATTATTTCCTAAATAGGCTATTTGTTTTTTGCTATATTGTATAGCTTTTTACATAAAACATGTAATTCAATTAATTTTGTTAGCCTCTCCAAGAAAATTGTATTCAAATTGCTATAAATAAAATTATTAATTAATTAAAACAAAAATTATGAAAAAACACTT
>JADWMI010000161.1:0-5163 GCA_015767395.1 Bacteroidota bacterium
TCATTTCAATAACTGAGAAAAATTCACCAACATGGGCATTATGAAAAAAGAAATCCCTTGGCCCCTTTTTTAAGCCTTTCTTTTTTATTTCTACTTCTCTATTGCCATCTTCCCAATAAAAATCATGGTTATTGTTAATAACAGGAATGCCTAAATATTCTGAGATTAAAACCGTAGCTAAGGCTAAAGAAACATTACCAGGATTTGAGCACACATTAATTAAATACAACAGCGAAATATCATGTTCTTCAATATAGCTGCCTAACTTTTCTACAAGAACTAAAACCTCTTTCCAAAACTTACCAATAAGGTTATTGTACGCCTCACTACCACGTTCCATTTTTATTCTAAAGAAATCATCATACAATGGCCACGCATCAAAAGCTTCCATTTCTGGAAATACTTTTTTAAAGGCATCTTTTGGAATTAACTCATCGGCCTCCTGTTTAATATCTCCTGCTACAAAATGAATGGGAATATTTGGGTAAATCTTCTTAAATGTCTTAGCATACTTTTCAGTTTCCACCGTAATACCATCTATAGTGAAATAAAATGTTAAAAAAGCAATACCTCCTTTTTCAATGTGAGCATCAAATGATGATGCACCTCCTTTAAAAGCTGATTTTGAGTTTTGTTCTTTAAATCTATCAATAAATAAGCCTAAATCAAACCAGGTATTTATTCTTTCATTTTTAAGATCATTTAATACATCTGTAATTTTAGCCGTTTTTGCTTTATTCATTTTTTAGTGTCTTAAAATGTAAATAGGCTATTTAATTTTTCTTCAAGTACATCATATGAGAAATATTTTTTACCAAGGTTAAAATTATATTCGCCAATTTCTAAACATCGTTTTGGATTATAAATGATGTCAGCCATTTGTTGAACACTTTTTGCTGTTAGATTACTGTCTTCTATCATTACTGTTTCAAACCCCTTGCTTCCAATATCTTGCATATATACAGGCTTGTAGTCATTTACAAATATGGGCTTTTTGGCAAGTACAGTTTCTACAAAGGCGTTTCCAAAACCTTCATAAGTACTAAAATAAGTGCACGCTCTACCATGTGCATACACATCAGATAAATCTTTATGATCTAATACTTTGTGAGCAGCAAATATAATTTGACTAGATAAATTGAGTTGATGAATTTGGTCGATTAATTCATTATAATATTCTTTGTTTTCATCATCATTATTATTTCCTGTAATAACAAGTTTAAGCTTTTTATCGTCTAGCTTATCAATTAATGAGATAGCTGTTTCAATACCTTTACGCCTTACAATACGCGTCACTTGTAATAATGCAATTTCATCTTCTGTGATACCAATATCTTTAAGAAAAAACTGGTTTTCTAGTGTTGGAACACCGTAAACACGATTAAAATCCATCACGTTAGGCACTAGGGTCGCATCAATATCAAATCGGTTTTTAAAGGTTTCTACTCCGAACGTATTAATCACTGCATGTTTAACATGAGGTAATAATAAAGGGAAATTATCATCTACATATTGGTTAATTTCTGAGTGCACAGAAACATATCTCTGACCCCGCTCCCAGTGAAAATCATGATCATGAGTTACAATTGGCAATCCTGTGCTTTTAATCAATTTTTGAATAGCAACCCCCATAGATAGGTGGCAGGGAAGTGCTGAAGCATTTTCTGAAAGTATAGCGTTTATTTTTTTATCTGTAACCCATTGAAGCATGGCCTCATAAATCATGTTAGACGCATTCTCTACATGACCAAGTAAAGGGTCCGGATCATTATCAGGTTCAAAAAATGCTTTACGTTGACCCCATTCAGCTTCAACCGAAAAAAATGACAAAGCTGGAAAAAGGTAGTCATGTTCATAATCCATGTCCCAAGACTCAAATTCTCCTGACATGATAAAAACTTCATGACCTAGTTTTTTTAATATATCTATCCATTTCTCTGTTTCCAGTGCTACACCATCAACACCACCTATTCTTCCAATAATAATACCTATTCGCATGTTTATAAATAAAAAGTTATTGTTTTAAAGATACATTATTGAAGAAAAACTTGAAAGGTTTTGAAAGACCGTAACTAATAAATTACCACTTCAAAAATTTTGGCAATATTTAAAAATGGGTTATGAAAATTTTAGTTATTTAATTGATAAATTGATAATTCCAAAAAGTCCAATTAAAGAAGAAAACACATCCTTTTAAGGATTTTCAATTAAAACCGAAAATTATATGCAAAACCCCAATTTAAAACAAAACACAAGGTAGATATTGAGATTATTTAAAGTGACTTAAAGCATGATACGGAATGAGTCATTGGCAAAAACCATAAAAAAAAACATGAGTACAAATCTTAAAAAAGCACTAAAACTATAAACTGTATTTAGTTTTTCACTTAATCCTCATCTATTTCCATAATCAAATTAGCTATCAGAGCAGTCCATCCTGTTTGGTGCGAAGCCCCTAAACCTTGACCATTATCACCATCAAAAAACTCATAAAAGAAATGCTGATTTTTAAAATCTTCATCCTTGGTGAACCGTTTCTCAGGATCTTCAGCATGATATTGGAATTTACCATCTTCGTTACTTTCAAAAAGCTTTATTAACCTTTTGCTAATTTCATTAGCAATTTCCTTTAAATTTAGTTTATTACCTGATCCTGTTGGGAATTCATAAACATAAGTTGGTCCATAAAAGGTGTAATACTTTCTTAAGGACTGAATAATCATATAATTTAATGGCATCCAAATAGGTCCACGCCAATTAGAATTACCTCCAAACATACCTGAACGACTCTCCCCTGGCTCATATTGAATTTGATGAAGTCCATGATGCACAAATACAAAAGGATGCTTTTCATGATACTTTGAAAGTGAACGAATACCATAATCTGATAAGAATTCATCTTCATCTAACAAGCGTTTTAACAAGTGTTCTAATCTGAAACCGCGCATAATAGAAAACAGATAATTCCCATCAACATTAGCTTCCTCTATATTAGAAATCAAAGACGCTAAATCAGGACGTGTTCTTACAATATTTGCAGCCTTAACTTTAAACTCTTTTAACTGTTTAAAAAGGTCTTGATGGATAATTTCTACCGCAAATAGGGGAATTATACCCACTAATGAACGCACCCTTAATCTATCAGTAACACCACTGGCCATTTCAACTACATCATAATAAAATTTATCCTCATCATCCCAAAGTGAAATATCTCTTTTACCAATGTGATGCATCGCCCAAGCAATATTTAGAAAATGCCTGAAGAATTTTGAAACGGATTCTTCATGAATTTTATTTGTTTTTGCCAATTCTAAGGACATACGCAACATGTTTAGGGTAAACATGGCCATCCAACTTGTAGCATCTGCCTGTTGCATTCTAGTAATGCCTTCTGGCATATGATTTCTGTCAAAAACACCTATATTGTCTAACCCTAAAAACCCGCCTTCAAATAGATCTGTACCATTTTTATCCTTTTGGTTTACCCACCAAGTGAAATTAATTAACAGTTTTTGAAAGGCTTTTTCCAAAAATTTTAAGTCTCCTTTTCCTGTGTGCAATTTGTCTTTTTCATAAACGTTCCAAACCGCCCATGAATGTACAGGTGGGTTTACATCACTAAAATTCCATTCATAGGCAGGAATTTGTCCGTTAGGATGCATATAATTTTCTTGCAATACTAAAAGCAACTGCTCTTTTGCAAAGTAAGGGTCTATTTCTACAAAAGAGGCCATGTGAAAAGCAAGATCCCAGGCTGCATACCAAGGATATTCCCACTTATCAGGCATCGAAATAACATGTCTATTCGTAAGGTGTTGCCAACTATGATTTCTAGGATTATGGCGGTTTGGTGTAGATTCTCCTGGACCTCCAAATAACCATTTAAACACATCATTATAATAAAATTGTTTGGTCCATAATAGGCCTGAAAATGCTTTTTTAGCAATAACTTGATGCGCTTCTGGTAAATTCTTTTTTAAAATATTAGTGTAAAACTCCTCACATTCACTTATGCGTTCATCAAAAACAGCATCAAAATCTCTCCAAGGCGCAATCGTTTTCTTTTTACACAGGCGTAACTTTACACTCTTTTCCTCTCCAGGCTTCAAGGTTAATTTATGCCATATGGCCAGCTTTGAACCATTTTTCTTTGGATTTACAGTAGATTTACCATGAATAACATGATCATTTATACCATCCTTAACATAATCTACCTCATTCGGGACATCATAAATACGTTTATTATTAGTTTCATTTTCACAGAATAACTGTTCACCACCTTCATGATATAAATAATACCGACCATTTCTAATGCTTCGTGATTGAATACAATCCTCTTCAATAGATTTCATAGTTGGCCGTTCAAATCTTACATTATGCTTCCAAAAATTTCTAAACCAAAGATGTGGTAATACGTGAATATCAGCTTTCTTTTTCCCTCTATTAACTACGGTCACTTTCATTAAAATATCATCAACACCTGCTTTTGCGTATTCTATAAAACAGTCAAAATAGGCGCCTCCATTAAAGCAACCCGTATCTAATATTTCAAATTCGTTTTCTTCTCTACTTCGTTGGTTTTTTCTAACCAAATCAGCATAAGGAAACTTGCCTTGCGGATACTTATATAAATACTTACTGTAGGAATGTGTTGGTGATGATACTTGATGAAAATATAGTTCCTTTACATCTTCGCCGTGGTTCCCTTGATTATTGGTAAGACCAAAAAGACGTTCTTTTAAAATATCGTCCTTGCCATTCCAAAAGGCCGGTGCTAAACATAAAATCTCTCGTGAATCTGTAAAGCCCCCTATGCCTTCCTCACCCCATCTGTAGGCATTACTTCTGGCTTTATCATGGTCTATAAATTCCCAAGCTTCACCATGAAGGCTATAGTCTTCTCTAACGGTTCCCCATTGTCTTTCAGCTAAATAAGGCCCCCACTTTTTCCAGTTTTGGTAAGGATTAGATCCTGCCAACCGTTCTGCTTCATTTCCTTTATCAGTCATGTGCTGTTCGTGTAAAAGTTTGTGAGATAAATACTTTGAAACATCAAATTAAAAAATAGCTATTTATATTCTCTATACATAGTATTTTCAGTTATGTTTCCTTTGGTATTTAGTAAAAATAAGACTTATTTACAAAACTTTTATAACCTGCTAT
>JADWMI010000161.1:5173-5769 GCA_015767395.1 Bacteroidota bacterium
AAATTGTTAATTATCCTCCGGTTGAATAACTTTATTGAGAAATCATTTGGCCTTTAAGTAAGTCCCAATTTAGAATTTCATTAAAAATGTTAGAAATAAATTAATATCTTCTTTGAAAAAGAATAAAAAAAATCCCTTTTCAATTGAATGAACAGGGATTATAACATGTAGAGAGTTTTCAGTATACAGAAAAAGTAACCAACCAAATATTAACTCTAATTTAAAGTTAATCCCGTATACTTACTTGACTCTCTACAATATCTTTAATAGGTACAATTAACTTACCTTGTTTAGTTTTTAACGTAACAGTGATATGATTTATTGAATCCACCTCACCATTTATATCTCCAAATTCTATTCTCTGTCCAATTTCATAGGTTTTTCGGGCATAAAATGTTTTTAACAAATCGCCTATTACTGATTTTTTTATTTGTAATAATTTATTAACAATTAGTTACAAGAATAGTTCTAAATAGATGCTTTTAAGACTTAAGAAAGATTTAAAAAAATTTCCAAAAACGGATGGGCATATTATGGTTTAAAGAACATATATACTGCTTTGAATATAGTAGGGGATTTTGCTTAAGTAGACGGAC
>JADWMI010000557.1 GCA_015767395.1 Bacteroidota bacterium
CACAGAAGATTTAGTTTCTAAAACTCCCATCAAACATTTGATTTTATATCAAACATAAATTTAAAGGCCTTGTAGCAGATTATGTCAGCTATGAGGTTTTTCTTTTCTTTTTTACTCACCCCTTTTTTATTGTTCAATTGAATTCGTGATGTGCTTCGCAGTTCCATTGATGAAAAGTAACCAAAAATCTAGACTTCTGATAATTTCTTTGAATTTTACGTCAGCGTCGTTATCGCCACCAGCTCCAGGCGCAAGCTGGCTCATTCACTAAAAATGTTTACAAAACATTTTCTTAACGTTCTGCCCTTCTTTGGATTGCTGCTAAAGACAACGCTAAATATTTGCTTATTTTATTACGAAATAATTCATAGGACAGCTATTGAAGCTATTAAAAACTTTTAAGATGGCTTGTGGTTGAATTTACTACGAAGACTTTCTTATGCCAAATAGAGGATGATGGCTGTTTTAATGAGATCTCGGTCGAGCTGAGGATGATGCTTCGGCAAGGCTCAGCACAGGCTAAGATCAGCGTAAAACAAGTCAAAAATATAGGCTAAAGAAACTTTCTTGAAATTGAAATCCTCCTAGCTAAACAAAAAGAACTCGCTGTAAGGTCAATGCGACATGCTTCATTCTTTGCACTTATAACTTTCAACACCTGCAAACATTTTTATTGATTGATTAGATTGATCATCTTTAATGCTCATATCCCAATTAATTCTGTTATCGTTTAAATAATTTTCGTAATTATCATTAAGGAATGCATCAAAAACTTCAAGTCCTTGATTATCATAAGCTATAGCCGCAGTATTTAGGTTTTTGGTTGTACAAGTTATTTCTCTTGAATGTGTCTGATTTTCTTGATGTAGCTTTGAAAAAAAGTCAGGATCTTCAAAAGCCTCATCATATAGTTGCTCGAATTCATACGCTTCATCTAATTCTCCTTTTGGGGTTTTGTCCAGGTTCTCTGCAAAAATACTTCCTGTTCCAATTGCTAAGGCCAAAGCCAGTAATTTAAATTTTTTCATAATAAATAGGTTTTTGTTAAACTTGTTTGATATGTCAAATTTATACCGAAAAAGGATTGAAAATATATTATGAAGGCTGATTAACAAATGTTTAACCATGGAATTGGATTTATTTTTACAAATAAGCATCTTTAAAAGGTTAAAAAAAGTTTATTTAGCTGTACTACTGTGTTTTACGTCCTTTTGTAAAAGACTATTTACTCTCATAAGCACAACTGTTTATTAACTTAAATTAACTTAATTTTTAGCTATTCCAATGATATGTCAATAGGTATTACTCAAAAAAGAAAACTAAATATCTGTTTTGTATTAAGAATTGTTGTTGTTTTTATTTACTGAAATTAATCTAAAAAAGAAACAAAAAATCAAGACTTTCTGAGGTCGTTAAATAGCCAACGAATTTTCTTTTCAAATTTCATGAGCTATGTTCGGTAGGCCAATAAAACAACTTGTTGTAATACTAAATCAATGTTTACTTTCTTTTATCAGAAGAAGAACTATCAAAGCTAATCAACCTAAGCAGTCTTTGGTTTCAGCTAATACCTTTTGACAGCTTCAATAGTAGCCGAAATTATATAGTCTTCAATTCCTGATTCAGGTCTCCATTCTTTAATAAATTCTCGACTTTTATCTTTTGATTCAATTTTAATTTCTAAAAAACCAGCATTGCTAAGCAAGGTTTGTAAGCCTTTAATTGAGGAAGCTCCAGACATACAACCGCAAATAAATGAGATATCATTTTTAAATTTATCTGGAAATTCTGCAGTAGCAACTATATCAGATATTGCAAGGCGACCACCAGGCTTTAAAACTCTATATGCTTCATTAAACACCTTGTCTTTCTCGGGAGATAAGTTAATTACACAATTAGAAATAATAACATCAATTGATTCGTCGACAACTGGTAGCTGTTCTATTTCACCAAGTCGAAACTCGGTATTGCTGTAATGTCCTTTTTT
>JADWMI010000558.1 GCA_015767395.1 Bacteroidota bacterium
ATCCTATTATGGAATAAAGGAAGGTTTACCAAAAACTCTTTCAAGTTATTTCCACCAGCTTCCATTAATCCAGCATATTTTTCTTTACCTGTTTTTAAGATCCACCACTCTCCTAATGCATTTAAGACTTGTCCTACAGTGATGCCTAAAACATCAGAAGCAGCAATTGCTAACTTATAAGTTATGGCGTCATCATAGGGTTCATTACTTAAGAAAAAATCAACATCAATATCACTTTTTTCTTTTATTTCCTCCCATTTATCGGCGCCGAAATTATCTGTGATTAGGTCCTGGATAGCTTTATTTACAATGCCGTACATAATTTGTTTTTTATTTATTTAATAAATTAATTTTCATAAAACGAAGTAATTGTCATAGTTTGATTGCGCAATTGACAGCTCCCTCCATCATTAAAAGGAGAAATTTCTCCATAGGAGTTGAACCTCGCTAATATTGTTTTATCCTCAAATGTTTTACAAACTACTTTTATTACGAATCCAATTCTCCTGCTTTCAGCATTTTGTAAATTGTACTCTTTCCTATATCCAAAACCTTGGCTACAGCTATTACATCATCATTATTTTTCTTAAGGTAGTATTTTATAATATCACAATTATATTGTCTTAAAGTTTTTTGTTCGGTAATGAAGACGTCTTCCTTCTTGGTTGTTGTAAAAGTAATATCACTTGCATTTATTTCATTGTTTTCACACATAACTGCTGCCAAATCGATAATTGCTTTTAACTCTCTCACGTTTCCAGGAAAGTAATATTGTAATAATTTATTTTTCGCTTCTTCAGAAAAATGAATGACTCCCATTTTGTTTTCTTTGGTAAAAGCATCTACAAAATGCTTCGCAAGAATCAGGATATCATTACCTCTTTCACGCAAAGGAGGTAATTCTAAAGGTAGTCCCATAATACGAAAAAACAAGTCTTCTCTAAAAGTTCCTTTGCCTACTTCTTCTGATAGGTCTTTATGAGTGGCAATAATAAGGCGAACATCTAGTTTAATAGGTTTATTTCCACCTACTCTTATTAATTCTCTCTCTTGTAAGACACGAAGTAATTTAGATTGAAGGCTTAAATCAAGTTCGGCAATTTCATCCAAAAACAAGGTACCTCCATTGGCCTCTTCGAATTTACCAATTTTTTGACCAATCGCTCCGGTAAAAGCTCCTTTTTCATGGCCAAACAAATCACTTTCAATTAATTCAATTGGAATGGCGGCCATATTTACAGCAACAAAATTCTTTTTCCTTCTGGCACTGTTATAATGAATCGCTTTGGCTACCAATTCCTTACCAGTCCCTGTTTCTCCTGTAACTGAAATATTGATATTTGTTTTGATGGCTTTTTCCATCATCGAAAAAATTTTATTTAACGCGTCGCTTTGTCCAATTAGGGTCTTATTAAATGAATATTTTTGACCCAATTCTTCTTTTAAATGTTCTACTTCCTTTTTTAAATTTTGAGTTTCTCGTATTCGTAAGATGCTATTCCATAATAAATCTTTTGTTGCTTCGTCCTTTATTAGATAGTCGCTTACACCCATTTTAAGCAAGTTTACTGCAACCGAAATGTCCTCTTGGGAACTAATCATGATTACTGGAACATTCGGATTTATATCTCTTATTTTTTTATAGAGATTATCACCTTTTAAATCGGGTAATGAAAAGTCCAATGTTATTAAATCTGGTTGCAAAGACATTTTTGAAAGGCATTCCTGTCCTGTTTCAAACAAGGTAACGCTGTAGTCAGGGTTTAAGCTAAGATGATATTGTAATATTTGACCATACCATGGGTCGTCTTCAACTATAAAAATATTGTACATATTCATAAAAAAAAGTTCATAATTATACAGGTTAAGTGCAATATAGAGAAAAATTCCATAATATAAAATTTTTCCAATATATGGATTTTCATTGCGATAAAGTTGAGCCAGCATTGAAAAGATCAATTTAGAGCATTACCATTTTATGTTTTAT
>JADWMI010000559.1 GCA_015767395.1 Bacteroidota bacterium
TACTAACCATTTCCACCCTTCTTCCCCGCCCGCCTGTGGCGGCCGGGGAGTGTAAGTTTTTGCAGGGGCTCCGCCCCTGCACACCGTTTTGTTTCATGGTAACTTCTCGATTTTTAAGAACTTACCAAAAAAAAATTATAGATAAAAAAAGTTATATTAATCTAAAATAGCTTATATATAATGTCCTAAAATTAACTGAGGATAGAACATTATATGTCCAAAATTAAAAAATTATATACGAATTCAGCTGTGTTAGAGAGAGGTCATTTGCTAACATTAGAAGAAGCTCAAGAAATTTATAATGCTGGTTCGGAAACAGTAGTTAAGGTTCTATTATATTTATTTGCTGAAATAAATAAATTGCAAAAAAAAGTAGACACACTGGAAACTACTATCGCAAATTTTTCAAAGAATTCTTCTAACTCTAGCAAACCCCCATCATCCGATGACATAACAAAGCCTCAAAAAAAAACGAAAAAAACGAAAAAAAAGGTAAAATTGGAGGACAACCTGGACACCCAAAACATCAACGTCCACTATTCCCCAAAGAAGAAATAGATAATTTTCATGATTATAAATTAATCAGTTGTCCGGAATGCAATTCCAGTGATGTAAAAGCACTCGATTGTGAACCTCGTATAATTCAACAACTAGAGCTAAAAGAAATAGTTACAATGAAAGACGAACACCGTTCTTATGCAGTATGGTGTGAGAAATGTCAGAAAATTCATTATGCGTCTTTTCCGCCTGAGATTATCAAAGAAGGACTCTTTAAAGAACGATTGACAGCACTGGTTGCCTATATGAAATATGTTAACCATTCGTCATTCTCTACTATTAGAAAATTTATTCGTGACGTTCTTGGAGAAAATGTCTCAAGAGGATATTTACGAAAAATAATAGAAAAAGTCACTGAGTCCTTAGAAAAGCCATATGAAGAATTACTAAACTGTTTACCTTTAGAGAAAAAAATAAATGCGGATGAGACAGGACATAAAGAAAATGGTGATAGATTTTGGACATGGGTTTTTAAAGCGGAGCTTTACGTGTTATTTAAAATTGATAAGTCTCGTGGATCAAAAGTTCTGATTGAAGTTCTGGGAGAAAAGTTTGATGGTGTTTTGGGTTGTGATTATTTTTCTGCCTATCGTAAATACATGAAAGATTTTAACATAACAATACAGTTTTGTATAGCACATTTGATACGTGATATAAAATTTCTGACTGATTTGCCGGACGCAGAAACAAATGCTTATGGTGAAAAATTGTTAAAAAATGTTAAAAAACTATTTGAAATTATCCATAAACGGGATATGATGGGAAAGGAAGAATTTGAAAATTCTCTTATGAGAATAAAAAAAAGAATTATCAAAATAGCAACCAAAGAAACTCCAACCTCCATTGACGAGAATGGTAAAGAACAAAAAAGAGAAGCCTTGAATATGTCAAATCGTTTCAGTAAACATGGTGAAGCATATTTCGAATTCATTACAACTCCTGGAATAGACCCAACAAACAATATAGCCGAGCAGGCTATACGTTTCGTTGTTTTAGATCGTCATGTGACACAGGGAACCAGAAGTTACAAGGGAAGACAATCGAGTGAAAGACTCTGGACTATTATTGCAACATGTTCACTTCAAGGTAGATCTGCATTCAACTTCATGCTTAAAGCGGTTCATGCTTATTTCTATGACCAAACTGCACCTTCATTATTACCGGGAAGTACTTGATGATTTTTTTATTCCAGAATCGTTCTCATCAAAGTTAAGATTTCCTTGATATAACAATTCTTAATTTTTTTAATATGTGCTGACATTGCATGACCTTCAAAAACCCTGTGAACGGTTACATATTTTTTAAGAATGGGGTAATAAAAATAAAAAAATCCTTTAATAAGAGTTGGAATTATTATGCGAAGTCACCGAACCGTGTCCCTCTGCTACTAACGGTGCCCTTGCATATGTATATAAATGTAAGCCCTAC
>JADWMI010000560.1 GCA_015767395.1 Bacteroidota bacterium
CTATATGTTAAGAATTTTAGTTATAAAGTTAAAAAAATAGCATTTTGCTAAAGAAATTAATATTTTGATATAAATAATGTAATAACATTTTGAAATTAAGCTGTTTATGAATTATGGTGGTTTTTGACACTTATTATTATTATTATTTGGCTTTAAAAAAAAAAGAAAAAAAGATGATATGTTTTGACAAAAAACATGTACATTTGAGTAAGATAATTTTAATTTGCTTTGTTTAAAAGGCAAAATTACTCCAATAAAATTATTGTTTTCTACCCCATAAAAAAATTTGCGAAAAGTATACAATTTAGAAATTTATTTTACATTAATTGGATTAAAATTTTTAATTGTATCATAACATTGCGTCCCTCGTGTAATGATTAAGATTTTCCCCATACAAATTACCCAATAATAAATACCCCACAAAATTAAATTTAAATAATTCGTTTTTCTTGAACATAATATGTTTTTAGATAAACTGAACTTGTTAGTTGCTATACCAATTATATCTGGTGTCTAATCTAAACTGAAGGCCATGAAAAAAATTACTATACTGCTTAAGGCTATATTTATTACTCTTTTATTTTTATGTTCAACAAATTTTTATGGGCAAATTGATACACCTATTGATGGAGATAATTGTGAACTACATATTGAAGGTGGGACAAATCATGCTTCTGATGATAATGATGTAGGAGTTATTTCTTCTTCTTCAGATATTATGAATTTTTGGTTGGATTATAAGAGTGACTATTTATATCTTTCATTCGAGAGAGGGGGGAGTGGCACATCAAGTTTCACTTTCTATTTTAATACTGATTGTAAAGGTGGAGTGGATCAAGAAGGTTTTGGAGATTCATCATATGGTGACCAAGGTAGAGATGGAGCAGATTGGGTGGCGTTTTTTAAATTAAGTGGTAATGGTTCAATTTCAGATAACAAACTTTATAAATATAATGGTTTAGGGTATATTGATTCTGGAAAAACATTTATTGCCATGGTCGGAGAATCAATTTGTTCTGACAGTACAACAGAAGGGCAATTTTTTGAGATGGAAATTTCAATAGAAGATATATTATTTGACGTTTGTGATTGTGGTACTATAGATTTAACAGAGGGAGAGTCTAATGCTGGTGTTTTTGGTTCTGATGTAAAAGATCTTTTTGATCCAAATAATTTTAATATAGAAATAAATTATGCTGAGGCAAGCAATAATGGGCCAGTTTGTGAAGGAGAAAATATAGAATTGTTTTCAATCTTAACTTCAGGGATTCCTGCTACAATTTATTGGACTGGACCTAAAGGCTTTACATCAGATGTTAAAAACCCAACTTTTACAGCAAACACATTATCCGATGGTACATATATAGTAACTATAACAGATGATGAAGGTTGTGAGCATGTAGCAACTACTACTGTAACAGTAAACCCATTACCAACGGTTACACCTGGTTCTTATGGACCCGTTTGTGTGGATGCGAATGACGTTACATTGATAGGAGATCCTATAGGAGGAGTTTGGTCTGGAAAAGGAGTTAGTGGAAGTCAGCAAAGCGGTTATGTTTTTGATCCATCTCAAGGAACTCAAACAATTACCTATACATATACAGATGGAAATACCTGTATAAATTCAAACACAACTCAAATTACGGTTAACCCATTACCAACAGCAACGATTAGTTATGCAGGTTCACCATATTGTGCAGTAGGCACAGCTTCTGTAACACAAACAGGCGAGTCAGATGGAATATACAGTTCAACAGCAGGTCTTTCTATAAATTCAACAACAGGAGTAATCAATTTAGTTTCCAGCACAATAGGAATCCACACCGTTACTTATAGTTTTACTGATAATAATACTTGTTCAAATACGACAACCACGAGTATTACAATTGATGCCTTACCAACAGCAACGATTAGTTATGCAGGTTCACCATATTGTGCTGTGGGCACAGCTTCTGTTACTCAGAGTGGTCAATCAGATGGAAC
>JADWMI010000162.1 GCA_015767395.1 Bacteroidota bacterium
ATTATCATAAAGTGTACTAATTAAAATTTAATATTATGAAAAAATTAATCTTTGGTTTGGTTATTCTTGGATTAACCATCCAGGCCTATGCTCAGGAAATACAAACAGAAAAATTATCTGAAGTTGTTATTGCTGCTACAAATTATAAATATTTAAGCAAAACAGGTTTAGAAAATGCTTCAGTTCCTGTAGCATTATTACAACAAAAAGTGGCGAGTTACGATATTAAAAAAGCTGACTTTTATAATGATGAATACGATTCTTATGTTGTTTCATTTTATATCCCAGAAGGAAGGATACTTGCTGCCTATGATAAAGATGGTAATATTTTAAGAACTGTTGAAAGGTTTACAGATGTAACACTTCCAAAAGAGGTTTATACCAGTATAGCAAAACAGTATCCAAATTGGCGTTTTGAAAAAGATGTTTACTTGGTGAATTATCATGATAGTAGTGGTGGTAAGATTACCAAGAAGTATAAAATAACTTTGGTAAATGGCAATAAACGTATTAAAGTAAAATGTGATGCAGAAGGAAATTTCCTATAGTTTAGACATTTAAGAAGTTGTCTGTAAAGGCAACTTCTTTTTTTTTAGTAATATTATTAATAAGTAATAATGAAAACACTTTCTTATTTATTTTTCATAGTTGTATTCATTAGTTGCTCTTCAACTAAAATAACTGATAGTTGGCGAAACCCTGAATATTTGCACTACCAACCCAATAAAGTATTATTATTAGGTGTAACAAATAATTTAACCGCTCGAATAATATATGAAGAAAAATTAAAAGAAGTGTTTACAGATAGAGGTATGCAAGCGGTTGAAAGTTACCAAGTATTTACGCCTACTTTTACAAGTTTAGAACAAACAGAAGAAGGTATACAAAAGGAGATTGATACATTGTCAAAACAAGGGTTTGATGCTATTTTAATTGCGACGGTAAAAGGAGTTGAAAAGAAAGTTGCTTATAATAGTTCTTATTATGGATACCCAACTAATTCAAGACGATTTGGACATTACTATTATTTGAACCAAGAAATTTATTATAACAATCGTTTTTACGATAATTATAAAGTATATCACATTGAAATATCATTATTTAATTTAATAAATAATACTGAAAAATCCTTAGTATGGGTTGCGTCATATGATATTGTTGACCCTCAAAAAATTAATGCTACAATTAAGGATTGTGTAAATGCACTAGAAACTTCGTTAGAAGAGGAAGGCTTTATTCCAACTTACCAATAACTTAATGTACTTATATTTTAGTTGTTCTCCTTAAGAAGTAATATAGATATCATTTTTTGCTTCTTTATTTTGATATATATCATTTTTATTAAAATATAACAATTGTATATTTATTAAGTGAATCTTAAAAAATTCACTTTCATGACACTTTCACTTAAAATATCACAAAACATTCAAGCTTTTTTCCAGGAAATTGGGGAACTCTCGTATTTTGCCATACGTTTTTTTAAAGAAGCTCTTAAAAAACCTTTTGAGTTTAAAGAATTGCTACGTCAATGTTATAATATGGGAAATAAGTCCCTATTGCTGGTTGGTGTAACAGGGTTTATTTTGGGTTTGGTTTTTACATTACAATCTCGACCAACATTAATGGAATTTGGAGCAGAATCTTGGATGCCATCTATGGTCAGTATTTCAATTGTTAGAGAAATTGGACCTGTAATTATAGCCCTTATTTGTGCTGGTAAAATAAGCTCTGGTATAGGAGCAGAGCTTGGCTCAATGCGTGTGACAGAACAAATTGATGCCATGGAAGTTTCTGGTACAAATCCTTTTAAATATTTAGTGGTAACACGTGTTATGGCAGCAACATTAATGTTGCCATTGCTAATTGTTTTTGGTGATACCATTGCTTTGATCGGCTCCGCTCTTATTGAAAATTTAAAAGGAGATGTTTCGTTTTTACTGTATTTTAATAAGGTAATCAATGCCTTAAAATTTTCAGATATCATTCCGGCAACTTCAAAATCCTTTTTCTTTGGGTTTGCCATTGGTTTGGTGGGGAGTTTTAAAGGATACAACTGTAAAAAGGGAACCGTTGGTGTTGGTGAAGCTTCAAATTCGGCAGTGGTTTATGCTTCCATGTTATTGTTTATTATAGATTTTATAGCCGTATTTATTTCTGATATTTTCTTTTAAATTTAATTATGAAAACGCAGCACAGCATAACGCCTGTATTAAAAATTAAAGACCTTAAAAAAAGCTTTGGAGACAATCATGTGCTCAATGGTTTTTCAATGGAAATGTATGAAGGTGAAAATTTAGTCATCATGGGGAAATCTGGATCTGGAAAATCTGTGATGATAAAATGTTTGGTTGGTCTCCTGCAACCTGATAGTGGTTTTATTGAAATAGAAGAAAATAACTTGGCAGTATTAGAGCAACAGGAACTCAATATTTTAAGAACCGAAATAGGCTTTCTTTTTCAAGGAAGTGCATTGTACGATTCCATGACCGTACGTGAAAATTTGGAATTTCCTTTAAGAAAACAAGACATAAATGCAGCAAAAAAGAACAAGTTGGTAACCGAAACCTTAAACAGTGTTGGCCTACTATCGGCTATAGATTTAATGCCCGAAGAACTTTCAGGAGGGATGAAAAGAAGAGTTGCATTGGCAAGAGCATTAATATTAAAACCGAACATTATTATTTATGATGAGCCCACCACAGGGCTTGATCCAATAACGGCAAAAGAAATTATTGAATTAATGAAAGACATTCAATTAAAATACAAAACATCATCACTCATTATAACCCATGACATAGATTGCGCCAGAGTAATTTCAAATAGAATGATTTTATTAATTGATGGCATTAATTACGCAGAAGGCACCTTTAATGAGTTGCAAGTTGCAAAAGACAAAAAGATTCAGGCATTTTTCAAATAAATACAATGATGAAAAAATCAGACACACAAAAAATAAGACTAGGCCTATTTGTTATTATTAGCACATTGCTATTAATCTCTTTACTTTATTTTATAGGAAATAAACAAAATCTTTTTGGAAAAACTTTTAGAATAAGCGCTGTTTTTAATAATGTGAATGGTTTAATATTGGGTAATAATGTGCGTTATTCTGGAATTAATGTAGGGACCGTTAAAAAAATTAATATGATAAACGATACGACCATTTGTGTTGATATGGTTATTGAAGACAAATTTTTAAAACATATAAAAAAGAATGCTGTTGCAGCTATAGGATCCGATGGTTTGGTTGGAAGTATGGTTATTAATATTGTTCCAAATAAAGGCAGTTCCTTAAATTTATTTCCTGGTGACACTATTAAATCGTTTAGTAAAATTAGTACGAATGATATGCTTTCAACACTAAATACCACCAATGAAAATGCTGCATTGCTTACTTCCGATTTATTGAAAATTACAACTGCTATTAATGAGGGTAAAGGCACGTTAGGGATGTTAATTACGGATGAAGAGATGGCGGTTAATTTAAAGAGCACCGCATTATATTTAAATAGAACAAGTAAAGCGGCAGCTAAAACAATGGATGATTTACAAAAAATTATTGCAGCCGTAAATTACGACGAAAGTTTTGCGGCCGTATTGTTAAGTGACTCTATTTCTGCAATGCAATTAAAATCCATTATTAGCAATTTAGAAAAAACGAGTAGTGAAATAGACGCTGTAATTTCAAACATAAACGATGTAGTTCTTGCAGCCAAAAGTGGTGATGGTTCCATAAACTATATGTTAAATGATACGTTGTTGGTGAAAAACATTGACACTACTATGAAAAATTTAAAGGAAGGAAGTGTATTGTTAAATGAAAATTTAGAAGCCTTAAAGCATAGTTTTTTGACAAGGAAATATTTCAAAAAACAGGAAAAACAAAAAGCCAAGAATGAGAAATCAAAAAAGTAGCGTCTAAAATTTTAGCCTAATTATTGGTTTAAACTTAACTATTGGATTATGAAAACAGAACATTTAGAAGAACGGATTAATGATTATACAGCATCTATTAAAACAGTTGTTGAAAAAAAGATTTACTGGAAAACACATACTCGTATCTTATTACTTAAAATCTTAAATACGATTGTGAAAAAGTATGATATTGGTTGGCGCGTGCAAGAATTGAGTTGGATAAATGCCAACGATGCTGTAAACATAACATTTGATTCTTTTCCACCAGATTTAATTGAAAAAACCAATCAAATTCCTGCATATCAGTTCATTCAAGGAGGCGCATTGGTTTTTTCACAATCGTATAGTGGAGATGTAATTATTTTTATACTGTTTCCAATTCCAGAAGTGAATGCAAATAATAATCCCGATACTGACACCGATTTGGCAATTTATACACCGCAAGAATTAACTGAAAAAGTGATTGTAGAAAAAGTAGATGAGTTTTTAAAAAAAATGATTGAATGGGAAGTACCAACTTTAAAAAATAAAGTAGGTTTCCAAAAGTAATTTTTTTATTCCAAAATAATTCAGCAATATAATAAGACTATAAAGTATTGTATTTGAAATTATTATTGACTAAATTTAGGTGAAATTTAAATTCATAAATAATTGCTTAAGAAATAACTGTTTAAATTCAGTTTTATTTTGTTTTTAAAATCCCTTGAAATTAATTTTATTTTTAGTTAAACATTTGTAAATAAATTATTTATGTTTCATCAAAATAAAGATATTTTCGGTATTCTTTTTGAGGCAATTCCAGAAGGAGCCATAGTGGTTAATAACAATCAGGTTATTGTTGCTGCAAATACGGCTGTAGAAAAAATGTTTGGTTATAACATTGGAGAACTAAAAAATAAAAATCTTAACGTTTTAATTCCGTATAGATATCGAACGAATCATAAGGTGGATTTTAATACGTTTATAAAGAATGACCAAACTCGAAAAGCAGCACACTCCTTAAATTTGTATGGAATACACAAAAACAATATTGAGTTTCCGTTAGAAATTGGATTGAATCCCTTTAAAATAGAAGATGATACTTATGTAATTGCCTTAATTATTGACATTACTATTAGGAAAGAAACAGAGAGAGAAATTGAAAATTTAAATGCTAATTTAGAAAAGAAAATACTGGAACGGACCGTTCAATTAAAAAAAAACATAAATAAATTAGAGGAACTTAATATTAGTTATAAAAAAGAAATTGCAAAAAGACTTGAGGTAGAGCATAAGATCAAAGCTACGCTTAAAAGAGAAATAGAACTAAACGAACTAAAAACAAAATTTTTATCACTTGTTTCACATGAATTTAAAACACCGTTAAGTGGTATTTTAACTTCAGCAATGCTATTAGGTAAATATAATCTAAGCGAGCATCAAGAAAAAAGGGATAAACACATCCACACAATTATAAGTAAAGTACATTATCTCAATAATATTTTAAATGACTTTTTATCTGTAGAGCGTTTAGATTCAAACAATGCAAATTATCATTTTACCACTTTTAATTTAAGTAAAGTTGTTAATGAGGTAGTTTACAGCGCTAATTTACTGCTTAAAAACGGTCAGAAAATTAATATTCCCGAGAACACCGACGAGTATATTCTATACCAAGATGAGAAATTTCTTGAATTGGCCTTGTCAAATATTATATACAATGCCATTAAATACGCTCCGCAAAATACAACCATTGATTTGGAGGTTTTTAGAAATAAACAAAAAGTAATTTTTAAAGTTACAGATGAGGGGGTTGGTATTCCAGAGAAAGAGCAAAAATTTATTTTTAACCGTT
>JADWMI010000561.1 GCA_015767395.1 Bacteroidota bacterium
TTCTAAACTCTAAACTACATTTGTTTTATTTGTCTTCAATAATGACTTCATTATTCTCAATATAACTTTTGTCCCGTGTATTCTTTTGTACAGCAATAGAAGCATATAAACTTAAAAGGTATGCCATTCCATAAAATCCTTTTTCACTTAATAATAAGTCTGCATTCCACAATCCAATAATCAACAATAAAATTGCGCTTAATGCTGAAAACCAGCTAATACCATAATACAAGTCGGTTACGGCTACTCCTTCCAATCTATCTCGCACACTTTTTTGAACGGATATGGCTGAAAATAACCCAAATAGTAAAATGGTAAAGTAATAACCTCTTTCGTTTAATTGCATGTCTGAATTCCATAAACCTATACAATAAGATATGATGCCTGCAAACAGCACAACCCATGATGCCCCTATAAATGCCGGTGTAGGTTTTTGATCAAATGCTTTAATTGACTTCTTTTTTGAAGTTTTTGATTTTACTTGTTTTTCTTGAGTCGTATCACTCTTAAAATTGTAATCCATAATAATAAATTTAATTGTTTAATTATTTGTTTCTATGGGTCAAAATTGTGGTATTTAATTCGTCTGTTGAAATCAATATATCAAAATAACTTATGATATAAAAATAGAATAAGTTTAATATGGTGTTATAAATAGGTATATTTGATTTAAATAACTTACGATATAAATGAGTAATTTACATGCCATTATTACAACCTTATCTAAAGAAGACAAGAAAGTGTTTGTGCGTAACTTAAAGGAGCGCAACAAAAGGAATGACACAAAGAATATTGAATTATTTCATCTTTTAGATAGTTCTAGTGAGCCAACTAACATAGATGTTGTTTTATATGGTAAACCTTCAAAAGGAGCCTATCATGCGCTTTGTAAGCGGTTACATGATTTACTGATAGATTTTATTGCTACTAAAGGTTTTGATAAGGAATCTTCAGAGGAAATGAGTGCCTTGAAATTGGTGTTGGCTAGCAGAATATTTTTTCAAAAAAAACAATCTTTAATAGCCTTTAGAGCGCTTTCAAAGGCGGAGTTAATTGCTGTAAAACATTCGTTGTTTAATATCTTGAACGAAGTTTACCAAACACAAATATTACATGCCCATTTAAATGCTTCCTTAGATTTACAACAATTAATTAAAAAGAATCAGGCAAATAAATTAAGTATTGATCAAGAGGGGGATTTAAATTTATTTTATGCGACTATAAAATTGGAATTGAGACGTAGCAACCCAAAAATTTCGGATATTATACATCGGAATTTGGTTAAATTTAATATTTCAATTAATGAAAATTTAAGTTACCAGTCACTTTTTAAAATATTACAAATTAGCAACCAAGTAGCACACGTTACAAGAGATTATCATGCTATATTACCATTTATTGAAGACGCTTGTCAAAAAATTGAAGCTTCTGAAAGAATTGAAGAGAAGCACTTATATGATCATTTACAGATTTTGTATTATTTGGTAAACACTTATTTTCGCATTAAAAACTTTGAGGTTGCTGATAAATATCTCAATGCAATGTATGTAAATATGTGTTTGGGGAATAAAAAGTATTACACCATTTTTTATCCACAATATGTATTGTTAAAAAATTTATTACACATCTATACTGGGCAAAATGACGAAGCTGTAGCAAATTTATCAATGTTTAGTTTTGAAAAGTATAAAAACAAATCTGTTTATCTGCTTGACCTAAAACTCACATTGGTTGTTGCATTGTTTTTACAAAACAAATTTAAGGAAGCTTTTAAAGCCTATCAAGATTTTTATCATAGCGACTATTATTATATTAAAAAAACGGGATATGTATGGGTAATTCAAAAAAACCTGATTGAAATATTACTACTTATAGAATTGGATTATTTGGATTTGGTGGAATCTAGGTTAAATGGTTTTAGAATAAAATATAGCACTCATCTTAGAAAACATAATGAATATATAATTTTAGATTTTGTTAAACTT
>JADWMI010000163.1 GCA_015767395.1 Bacteroidota bacterium
ATATACAGCGTACGGGAGTTTGGCTAAAAAGATATGTGTCGGATGCCATAATAAGAAACAATAAGTTTATTGATTTAGGTGGTTCAGCTACCATTATATCGACTTCTAAAAGAGTTTTGTTTGAGCACAATATAATGCGTTTTTCAGGATCTGATTCAGACCCAAGAATGGCAAAAAGAGGAAGCGGTATGTGGGTGTTTAATACTGATGATATGGTAGCACAGTATAATGTTTCTCAGCATGCAAGAGGAGATGGTGACTCTTCTGGAATGCATATAGATTATGGGAATTCTAATATTTTGTACCAATACAATTATACCGAAGATTCCGCAGGAGGATTTTGCGAAACCCTAGGTGATAATAATAATGTTACTTGGCGGTATAATGTAAGTGTGAATGATGGAACAACAGACAGAAGTGGTAAAAACAGATTGTTATGGGTAAGTGATTATGCGGGGAATAGAAGTGTAAAAAGCAGCAATGTTTATATTTACAATAATACCATATACCAAGGGGTAGACTATAAAAATGTGGTTGGCAATTCTAAAATTATTTTTAAAGCCGCATCCTTAAATTTTTTAAACAATATTATTTATTTAGAGTCTGCCGCCCAACTAGGAGAAATAGCGTATACAGCTAATATAACGACTCCTTTTTTTGGCAAAAATATCATGTATGGAGGTGTTATAAAAACCGATTTTAAGAATTTAGATGCCACAAAAATAGAACAAGACCCCTTGTTGTTAATACCAGGAACAAGGCATTTTTCTGGGTATAAATTACTAGCAAATAGTCCGGCAATTGGAGCTGCATTAAGTTTTACAGAGCCCATATTTCCTTTGGCAGGTGTAGGAGTATTTAAAGATATTACCTCTAAGGCAACAAAAGATATTTATGGTAACCCTGTAAATTTATTGTCAACAACAAATATAGGAGCCGATAATGGTACAGGCGAACCCAATATCCCTATTGTAAATATTTATGAGGCAGAATCCGGTGTAATTGTAGGAGGTACTGAAATTAATTGTTCTAATGGCTCTAATGGTAAAGCAGTTAATGTTGATAATGAGGGAGCTACCTTAACCATAAACAATATAAATGTGCCAAGCACAGATCCCTATTTAATTAGGGTGTTTTATGCAAACCCATCAAAATCTAGTTTAAAAGTTAGGGTTAATAACGGTGAAACCGAAACGATTATTTTGCCTTATTCAGACGCATATTGTTATCTGTCTGGTAATCCTACGAGTTTTCATTTTATAAAAACTTTAAATTCTGGTAATAATACTATTGAATTAGAACAAGGTATTATTGATAAGATAGAAGTTGTGTCTGTAAATGACGCCACATTGAGTACTGCTTCGGAGGTGTTTTTAAATAAAACAGAGGCTTATTTAGAAAAAAATATAATAACTTCAGATGAAACAATAAATTTAATTATTAATAAAGCATTAGAATTTAAAACAACTGAGGTTTCAATTTATGAAATAAATGGAGCTTTATTATTAAAGAAGAATTTTAACACCAATAGCATTAATGTAGAGGCTTATAATTTAGGAACGGGTTTAAAAATTTTCACAGCAAAAGTTGGAGGGTATTTATTTGTGAAGAAAATAATTATCAAATAATTGTTTAGCATATGTTTCTTTAAATAATAATAATAATAGTGTATTATGAATAATAGAATTTGTATTAAGAAGTTCGGTTTTTTTGTCATTAGTTTTTTTGTGTTTGGTGTAAGTATTGCACAAAATCCAAATATTGTAGTTATTTTGGTAGATGATGCAGGTAATAAAGATTGGGGCTTTCAGGGGTCTTCGATTTCTATAACCCCAAATATAGACCAGTTGGCTTCTGAAGGAACTGTTTTTACACAAGGGTACGTTACAAATTCGGTTTGCTCACCTTCGAGAGCAGGTATGCTATCAGGTCAATATCAAAATAAGTTTGGTTTTGAGTATAATATTGTAGCTTATTCGGAAGCACCATTTCATACATCGAATGATGTGGGTATGGATGTAGGAATAAAAACAATGGGCAATTACTTGCAAGATTTAGGGTATAAAACAGGTCTTTTTGGTAAATGGCATTTAGGAGAAAAAACCCACCACAGACCCAACGAAAGAGGATTTGATCATTTTTATGGTTTGTTAAAAGGCTCCCGACAATATAACAAAAGGGAAACTTCATTCAATAAAAAGTTGTTAAGAAATGGAGTAGATGTTGAGCCGAGTGATGATAATTTTTACTTAACAGATTTGCTTACAGATGAAGCGCTTTGGTATATTAATACAGAGGTAGATGCTGGAAATCCATTTTTAGCATTCATGTCTTATACGGCACCCCATGGTCCCTTTCAAGCTAAGCCAGAAGATAAAGCACTTTTTGATAATGTAGCCGGATTAACTTCAAATCAAAAGAATTACTATGGAATGATTAAAAATGTAGATGATAATGTGAAGAGAATAGTAGATTTATTAAAACAAAAAAACCAATATGAAAACACTTTGTTTATCTTTTTAAGTGATAATGGAGGGGTTAAGTTAATAGCAGATAACGGTGTTTTACGAGGAAATAAGAGTTCGCAATACGAAGGTGGGTTGCGCGTGCCATTTTTTATGACTTGGAAGAATAATGTTCCAACAAACAATACTTATAACAAGCAAGTAATTTCTTTAGACTTAACAACAACCTTTATAAAAGCCGCTGGAGGTGATTTAAACGATGTAAAGTATGAAGATTTAGACGGTAAAGATTTGGTAACTGTAGCCAACAATACTACTAATACATTGCATGATAATCTATTTTGGAGAAAGTTAGATATTTGGGCTATCGTATCTGATGGAACAAATAAGATTATTTTTAATGATAATCATAATTTCTCTCCGGCAATGGTAGATACTGTATCTTATAATTTAAGTACTGATATTTCTGAAACTACAAATGTTTATGAATCCAATAAAGAAAGTTTAAAGCCTTTGGTAGAAGCCTATAATACTTGGAATGCTACATTAGATGTACCTAATTGGTATGGTGATGGTATAAGTGATAACGTTTGTGGTTCTGGTGTAGTTGCGCAAGACTGCCAAATATTAATAGATAGATATAATGCTTTTTATGGAATAGATCCAGATCCTTCAGACGAAATTAAGATTGAAGCCGAATCTGGTACTCTTTCTGGTGAGGCAACGGATGTTGGAAATTGTTCTGGTAATGCTTCAGGCAGCATCATTAACTTAAAGACGGGATCTGCTACTTATACAGTAAATGTTGAGAGTTCTGGAAATTATCTTTTTAAGGTAAGTTCGGTTACTAATGCGGATAAAAATTTAACCGTCAATGTAAATGGGGCTATTTATGAAATAGATATGGTGTTAAATAGTAATAATAAATGGTGTTATGAAGGTGGATTAAGTGCATTGACATCTGGAGTAAATATACCTCTAGATTCTGGAGATAATACCATTGTGTTAACGTCTACAGATACTGCGGTTTCAGTTGATTATTTTACAGTTGCATATAATTCGGCTCTATCTATAGAGAATTTAGAAAAACCAAATTTCAATATTATTGTTGATCGTAATAATTCTTTTAAAATTATTAATGCCGGTACTGCTAAAATTTTAAACATTTATAATATGCTTGGGCAACAATTTAAAAATAAATATTTGACTCAAGGCTTGTATTTAATTAGAATTGAAAAAGATCAAAAAATGTACGTGAAGAAAGTGTTTTTAAAGTAAAAACTGGTCTTTTAATAGCGAGATTTAAGCGGCTACATTTCTGTTTCAAATTCGTTAATAGTTTTGTGTCCTAAAGTTGATTATTAATAAAGAATTAGAATCTAAAATTGCTGAAGTTTCAATATGTAATATAAATGGTGCATTAATTATAAAAGAAAATTTTCACAGCAGAAGTTGGAGGGTTTCTATTTGTAAAAAAAATAATTATCAAATAATTGTTTAGCATATGTTTCTTTAAATAATAATAGTTGTATTATGAATAATAGAAATTGTATTGAGAAGTTCGGTTTATTTGTCATTTTTTTTATTTTCTGTAAGTTTTGCACAAAACCCAAATATTGTGGTTATTTTGGTAGATGATGCAGGTAATAAAGATTGGGGCTTTCAAGGGTCTTCGATTTCTATTATCCCAAATATAGACCAGTTGGCCCATAGCTCCATGTATTATCTCTATTAGACTTCTTAAAAAAATCCTTAATTACAGAATTCTCTTTTATGAATCTTTTTTGACTTGTTTAATCAAATTTACTAGACCCATAATTGTACATTTCAACTCCAATAAGATCCTATACGTTGATTAACACCTCTAAAATAGACATTCCACCTCCTAATTACAACAAAACCTAAGGCTACATTCGATGTCATATAATATTTTATAAATTTAAAAACTAAAATAGCATGAATAAACACATTCTATTACTTTCAATTTTTCTGGTTCCCTTTTCCAGGAAAACTTCCTTCTCCAAATTTTTCTTGTTCTTTACGCCATTGATATAGCAGGGTAACTCTAATTCCTAGTTCTCTAGCCAATTCTTAAATGTTTGACCTCTCCTGACTCAATTCAACAGCTTTTCGTTTAAAAACTGCATCATAAATTTTTCTTGATTGTTTCATAAATTAAAAATTTATTCTTAACTCTAACTGTAAGCTAAATTAGCACATCTAGATCTTAATTGATTTATCACAATATAGTACGGGAATGTATTTACTTCAAGTAAAAACAACCAATCGAAATGAATTTATTAGGGTGCTAAAAGAATAGCACCCTATTAATTTAAAAACACTATTTCACTTTAAAGAAATACATTAAAAATGAAATAGTGTTGTTTTTCAATACTATTAGAAATTACTGAATCTCTAATCTGTAATACTTCTTAAATATTTAATTCTAGAATCGGGATCAGTCGATGGAATATCATGGTTTAAGGCCCATACCATCATGCCTCCTAATTCATTTGTTCTTACAATATTCACTTTTTCTTGCAAGCTAGTTTCGCCATTGTTAAATTCTAACACTACAGTTTCTCCTGCGTTGTCTGGATGTGGAATAGTAAAAGAATCGGCCGTATTATCGATGGTTATCATATCTGCCAATTCTCTATAATCGTAACTTAATGTATTTCCGGCTAAATCTTTGCCCTTAGCATAAAATCCTAATCCACAGAATATCTTTTCTTTTGGAACACCGTAAATAGTATGTAATTGATTTAAGTTAGTATTGCACCAAGAAGGGGTGTTTAAATACCCCATTACATTAACCTGATCTAAAAGGTGGTGGTTATTTTTTAACCAATCTAATACTGGTTGTCTACTAATCCCAAAAGCACCACTCACATGAAAACCTTTAGGCTGTAATTTATTTCTTAAGGCGGTTACAATAGCAGTTAAATATGCAGCATCATCTTCAGTTATTACATGTTCATAATCGATGTCGACCCCATCAATCTCCCAAAGTTCACAAAAAGCTAAGACATTATCTGCAAAAATTTCGTGTTTTTCGTTTCTTACCAAGCTATTGAAATTTTTATCTTTTTGTCCCATACCATTTATACCAAGCGTAACTTTAACATTGTTGGCTTTTGCATCGTTGGTGATAGTTCTTATCATTGTTGTGGTAAGACCCGGCTCCGTTTTTCCTCTTATATAAACCGTTTCTTCAGCAGTACTACTTTCGTGTGTTAATAATCCACCAGTTTTTGCATTAGGAGGGATTGCAAAAATTAT
>JADWMI010000562.1 GCA_015767395.1 Bacteroidota bacterium
AATAAATTCTAATATACAAAAAAGATCACATTGAATAAAACAGGATACTCACCAACAAAAAACCACCCCTAAAAAGAGGTGGTTTCATTTATTAATTCATAATTATATTTATGGCACAAACACTAAAGTTCAATTGGGCTTATATCTTGTACTTCACCCACCTTTACAGTGATATCACCAGATTTATAATTACTATAACCATCTTGTTCAATCTCTATTTCATAATTGGATGGTGACAAGCCTTCAAATATAAAATAACCTGTACCAATTGTACTAGTACTTGCAAAAGGCTCTTCACCTTCAACAGCGTCAGATTTATATAGATACACAACAACATCTTCTAAAGGAATTGCTTCTCCTGTCACTATTCCTTCAATACTACCTGAATTTACTTCTGCTTCAACTCTAATCACAGGTTTTAAAATATATTTGCCTGAGCCTGTCTCTACAATTGATTTTTGGACATCCCAATCCAAAATAAATGTATAGGAAAAACCAGCTTCTAACTCCGTATCTAGTTTTAATTTCAATCCAGATTGTTGCGCACTAGGTGTTGTTAAATCTACTTTAATATCATCTTCTTCTGAATCTTTATCATCTCCATCAATCACAATATAATTTCCATCTCCTAAAATCAATCTAATTTGCTTCATCATACCTGAAGGTAGGTTCTCATCAGTTAAAAAAAGACTAACTCCTCCAACAAGCTCTAATAAATTAACATCAACAGGTCCAACAAAACTTTCAAAACTTCTCCATCCGTCTTCATCTTCAGCACTATTATATTGAACATCAATAATGTTCACATTGACCTCTAAATAATCTCCTGGAGAATCTATTAATTTCAACTGAACTCTGGCAGTACCATCTTCATTATTGTCACTATCATTACAGCTTTGAACTACCATTATTGAAATAATAGCAAAAGCAATCATAAAACCTCTTTTTAAATTCATAATCCTCATTATTAATTAATTATAACTATTTTCTTTTACACTACAAATGTAGTTGTTTTGAAATACCATTAAAAGAAGGTGTTAATTTCACCTATCTCTATATAGATATAACAATTGCATTAACAATAACCCTACCATAATTTCTAGAGAAACAATAAGTTATCTGTAAAGTCAATCGTTTAACAATACGAAAACTGTAAGATTTATGAATATTTTAATCCTCTAAAATAGAAAACTGATAATTATCATATTTAGCTGATATACAGGTAATTAAATCATTATTAATTTGCTTTAATCATTATTAATTTATATTTTTAAGCCTTCAACTACCAAAGGCTGTCTGTTTTTTTATCAATTTGACACCGAACAATTCATTTGTTTAATAGGTTTTATCCTAAGACAATCCCTTATTTTATTTCTTTTTTAAATTTTTAAATTTTTTATTATGAAACTATTTATGAAAATAGGTATGGCATTTTTGGCTATGCTTTTTATGTTGTCATGTACGAATACAGCAGATGATACTATCAATTATGATTTAGACAATATTGAGTCTAAAAATTTCAATGCCAAAAATCAGGCAGTAACAGTACCATTTAAATCAAGTTTTTCAACTTCACCTGGAACAATGGAAAATCCTGTTGTTTGTGATGACCTTCTACTCGTCATTCAAGTAGGAGGAGGAGAAGCAACTCACCTTGGAGCTTTTACAACAGCAATGAGTTTTTGCGTTGATCCAGACTTTTATTACTTTGGTGTTGTAGGAACTTTTTTCGCCGCCAATGGAGATGAACTTTGGATAAGTATTGAAGAAGGTCAAGTGATTCCAAATGAAGATCTTCCAGATCCGTATTCATATTTCTTTACAGATGAGTTTACGTTTGTAGGAGGTACTGGACGTTTTATTGGAGCCACCGGAGGCGGAACCACGAATAGTTTTGTGGAAGCAGACCTTTCAACAGACCACCAGTGGAATGGAACACTGACCATGTCACCGGGAAAAAATTAATCTTTTATTTATTACACCC
>JADWMI010000038.1 GCA_015767395.1 Bacteroidota bacterium
AAGAAAGCTTTCAATTTCGGTATAATATTTCTCAAAAATTTCTTTGGATGTTGAATAAACACGATCACTTACATCTTTGTCAGATGAAAAAATATGATGTAAAATGTTTAGAATTACAACTTCACCATTTTCATTGAAATAACAATCAATGGCGTATTCTTCACCTTCAATATATGCTTCTAAAATAAATTCGTTGATATCAACCACTTCTTTAGGATACATGCCTTTAAAATCCTTAATTTCAGATTCAATTATCGGCAATGTTGTTTCCCATTCTTTCCAATTATCAACTTTATGAACGGCCAAACTAAAAAATCCAACGGCTGGTTTTATTATTAATGGAAATTTTAGATTTTGAGGTGCAAGTGTTTTTAATAATTCGAATTTTATACCTTTAAAAAAGTAATTTGGAAACGCCTCTTTAATGAGTTCTCTAAAAGTAATTTTATTTTTAAAAACCTGAATTTTAGATGGTAATTCGGTAAAACCCAAATTTTTTTCAATCCAGCTTATGGTATTTTCAGAATTGGAATAAATTCGAAAATTCGGATTTTCTTTAAAATTTTTAATGGCTTCTGTTTCAGAAATCCAATGCAAGGACTTGTCTGAAATCATTTCTTTAGCAACCTTTGTTTCAACAATCTGAAAGTTGTTTTCTTTGATTGTTTTTATTAAAAAATCTGAAACAAAAGGTTTGTCAATTAAAATCATATTTCGTTTAAAAATTAATAACCTGCGGCTTGCCCATCTTTTCGTGATTCGGAAGCGCCATAATATATTCCATTTTCTTTATCGAGCATAATGGCTTGGTAACCGCCATAACTTCCTAATCCAAAGCCAACACGGTGCCCTTTGCTCATTAGTTTTCGAACGGTTTCATATTCAAATCCGGACTCTAATAATATTTGTCCTCCATCGGTCATTTGCCCGCCAGTGGGCTCTGTTGAGCCTGTGTGCTGCATACGAGGGGCATCTCCTGCTTCTTGTAAGTTCATATCAAAATCTATTAAATTTATCACAATTTGAGCATGTCCTTGAGGTTGCATAGCGCCACCCATTAAGCCAAAACTCACCCATGGCTGCCCATCTTTTGTTATAAAAGCTGGAATAATTGTATGAAATGGTCGCTTATTTGGTTCAATTACATTAAAGTGACCTTCTTCCAAAGAAAATAACTCACCCCTGTCTTGAAGCATAAAACCCAATCCTGGAGGAACCATACCCGAGCCCATTCCTCGGTAATTACTTTGGATTAAAGAAACCATGTTTCCTTCTTTATCGGCAACTGTTAAATAAACAGTATCTCCCTCTTCAAGTTTTCCAGGAGAATAAGTGCGAGCAGCTCTTTCTCCAATTAAATCTCTTCTTTCAGTTGCATATTCCTTAGAAATTAATTCATCAATTGGTAGTTTGTTAAAAGCGGGGTCAGCATAATATTTTGCACGATCTTCAAAAGCCAATTTTTTTGCTTCCGTAAAATGGTGTACATAATCAGCACTGCCAAATCCCATTTTTTTTACATCATAGCCTTCCATAATGTTTAAAATCTGCAAGGCAGCTATTCCTTGTCCGTTTGGTGGTAATTCCCAAACATCGTAACCTCTATAGTTGGTTGAAACAGGTTCTACCCATTCAGAAGTATGTTTGGCTAAATCTTTTTTTGATAAAACACCGCCTTGAGATTGCAAGAAATTGGCAATGGTTTTTGCGATTTCACCTTTGTAAAAAGCATCTCGTCCTCCTTTGGCAATTTTTTCATAGGTATTTGCAAGAAAAGGATTTTTAAAAACAGTTCCTTTTTTTAAAGGTTCATTATTTGGCATATATGTTTCAGAAAAATTTGGATAGTCTTTAAATCTACGGGATGATGCGGTTAAATAATAACCGATAAGTTCGGTAACAGGAAAACCTTCATTGGCATATTTTATTGCAGGTGCTAAAATTTGTTCCATTTCCATAGTTCCAAATTTGTTATGCATTTCAAACCAACCATCAACACAGCCGGGTACACTAACTGGTAAAGGGCCATGAGCAGGAATGCTTGTCATTTTTTTATCTTGAAAGTATTTTAAGTTTAATTTTTCAGGAGAACGGCCACTGGCATTTAACCCGTATAATTTTTTGTCTTTTGCACTCCAAATAATAGCGAATAAATCTCCACCAATTCCTGATCCAGTAGGCTCCATTAGCCCTAATGCAGCATTTGCAGCAATAGCAGCATCAATGGCATTTCCACCGTTTTTTAATATGTCCAATCCTATTTGTGTTACTAAAGGATGACTCGTAGCAACCATTCCATTTTGGGCAATAACTTCAGACCTTGTAGTAAATGATTTGCCGTTAATTCGGTCTTGGGCTATTGTAATAGTTGAATTTAATATTAAAAGGAGTGTGATTAAAGATGAAATTCTAAAGCTTTTTTTCATGGTTTGTTACTTTGTATTTCTAATAGTTTGTTAAAAAAATTCTGACAGTTAAAAATACAATAAACTTTAAAATAAATGAGTCACAATTATTGAAATGAATATATTACTCAGAACTAAGTTTTGTTTTTGTAACTTTATCATTATGATAAAAGATACCAAACTAGCCGTTTTAATTGACGGCGATAATATTCCATCAAAATATATTAAAGAAATGATGGAAGAGATTACCAAATATGGAACACCAACTATAAAGAGAATTTATGGTGACTGGACCAAGCCCCATTTATCAAAATGGAAAAACATTTTGCTTGAAAATGCCATAACACCTATTCAGCAATACGGATATACTACCGGTAAAAATGCGACTGATTCAGCCATGATTATTGATGCCATGGATATTTTATATTCTGAAAAAGTAAATGGTTTTTGCTTGGTTTCATCGGATAGTGATTTCACAAAATTAGCCACCCGTTTAAGAGAAGAGGGCCATGTTGTTTACGGAATAGGAGAAAAGAAAACACCCAATCCGTTTATAGTAGCCTGTGATAAGTTTATCTATCTGGAAATTTTGGCATTGGATGAAGAAGAAAGCCAAGATGGAAAGAAACATGCAAAAAAACCAAGTATTGATAAAATTACACCAAAAGTGATTAAATTTCTGCGCAACTCGGTTGAAGATGCCGCTGATGAAGATGGCTGGGCATTTATGGGGGATGTAGGCTCACTTATTTTAAAAAAGCAACCTAATTTTGATGCTCGGAATTTCGGATTTGAAAAGTTAACGCCTTTGTTTAAATCGTTACCTCAATTTGAAATTGAGCAAAGAGATCAAACAAATGCTCGATTCAAATTGATTTATGTTAGAAATAAAATAAAGACTCGATAATCTTGAACTTCATGAAAAGAAAATATAAAAGAGGATTGATAATACTTGGTGTGATTGTAGCCATCATTATCTCTTCAAATATTATTTTAAATAACTTAATATCAAGGGTTGTTGCCAATCAGATTGAGAAAATAAACAGCAAAGGGGAAGTAACGCTTCAGGTTGGAAAAATTAGAATAAATATTTTTACTGGCTCATTAAAAATAAGCGAGATTAGCATAAAACCAGATAGTTTACATTTTGAAGATTTTAAGGAAGGAAAAACAGAGAAACTGAGCACTTCTATGATCTTTATGTCCGATTTAAAAATTAAAGGATTTAGCATTTATAATGTATTGGTAAATGAAGAAATTATTGCAAATAAAATTATTGCAAACGGATTAAATATGACCCTTTTTAAATCGGGGAATGAAAAGAAAGAAAAAGTAAA
Source organism: Bacteroidota bacterium (assembly GCA_015767395.1). The sequence continues at coordinate 3,743 of JADWMI010000038.1, forward strand.
GGAAGATAAAGAAGCGGAAAAAGTAGATTCAATTTTTATAAAGGGCTTACAAAAAATAGAGTTTAAAAGTATTGTTTTTGATGATTTTGAATTTAAAATTATCGATGTTCACAGTTCAGATACCTTGTTTCAATATAAAGAGAAGGAACTAGAGATTCTTGGTTTCCGTTTAGACGCTCAACCAGAAGTTGATAATTACTTTAAAATGTATAAAGATGACTTGAGAATAAATTTCAAAGAGCAAGAAATCGATACAAAGGGAGGGAATTATAAAATAATTTTTAAAGACTTTAAGTATGCATATAGTACAAGTTCTATCTTAATTTCAAACTTCAGTTTAAAACCTACAAAAGACAAAGCTGTACTGGCTTCAACTTTTCCATATAACAGTGAAGTTTTTAATGTCCAAACCAAAGAAATTAGTTTAAAAGGATTTCATTTAGATAGTATTATTTTAACAGGAATTATTGCAATTGATAGCGTTCTGGTAGATGGTTTGGATATGGGTATTTACAAAGATCAAACGAAGCCGTTTAATTTAAACAAGCGCCCATTGTTTTTAAACCAAAAGTTTAAACGAATGAAGAATCCATTGCATATAGGAACGGTAATGGTTAAAAATAGTACATTTAAATATTTGGAGAAACATGAGAATATTGATGAATTAATGACCGTAGATTTTTCGGATTTAAATGCCCAAATAAATTTCATAACTTCTATAAAGGATAGTTTGGATTCTGGAAAGGATTTAACGGTAAATGTAAAGGCTAATTTGTCGAATGTAGCACCTGTTAACTTAGATATTTTTATGCATTATAAAACTTGGAATGACTCTTATTCCTTTACCGGGAGTGTTGGAAAGGCTAATTTTACAGCATTTAACCCTGCAATTTATCCTGCAACGGGTATGAAATTTGAAGGGGGCGTTTTAAACAGCATTCAATTTAAAGTTAATGGAACTCCAAAGGGAACCACAGGTGAAATGTCGATGCTTTATAGCGGTTTAAAAGCAACATTAATAAAAGAGAAAAAGGTAAAAAAAGGACTTTCATGGATAGCGAATTCAGTTTTAATAAAATCTAATCCTAATCAAAAAGGAAAGCTTTTTAAGGCTAAGGTTGAAACTGAAAGGGTTGCTTATAAAGGTTTTGGAAATGTATTATGGAAATCGGTTCAATCAGGTTTAATAAATACTATTGTACCTGCAGGAAAACGAGCTACTGCAGAACAAATTCAAAAACAGCAAATTAAAGAAGCTTCAAAAGAGGAAAAAAAAGAAGAAAGAAAGAAGCAAAGAGAAAAAAGAAAAAATTAGAAATGGTTTTCTAAATCATAAATTTTTTAAAACTAAAAATTGTAATTAATACCCAGTCCAAATACTTCCCTTACTTGAAAACCTTTAAAAGCATTATCATCGTAAATGATTTGAAAAATAAAATCGGTTGAAAAGTACTTGTTAATCTTCATATCAATGTTTAATATGTAATTTAAGTCAATATTTTGCGGATTGTCTAAATAGTTTGAGAAAAAAGCAAGCACATTTTCCATAGTCATGTTTTCCATAACATTAAATTTGTATAGTACGGAAGCGCTAAACCCAAGTTCTAAACGTAAACTTTTACCTTCCTCAACCCCAAAATATTTTTTATTGGGTAAGGTAAATGCTTTGTTTACAAAAACAAATTTAGTAGTAGCTGGTGCTAAGTTAAATTTTAAATTTTTACTTTTTTCCCAGAGCATACCAGGTCCAATTAGTAAATATCCAGGAGACATAAAATCAGTATGTAAAGTTCTAATCTCTTTTCCATTAGCATCCTTTGAATATTTATATCCTTTGGCGAATTGTGTTTTAAAATTCACTAAAATGGAATAGAACCAGAAACCTTCCGCATCAAAACCAAACAAAGAATTAAACATAAGACCATCAGCTGTTTTTTTTGGAAAATCGGTACTTGAGTTTTTTGTTAGCCCATAAGATGCTATAATTTTATTGTTCCAAATAAAATTCCTTTTTTTGTAATTGAAGTTGTAATTAACTTTGATATTTCCGGCAAGGCTATTGTCTCCTCCAGGAACCCAATTTGAAAATGCTGATTGATTAAATAAAAATGTAAATTTCCCATCAGTTTTCCATGGTTTTACGTCTTTGGGTTTTACTTTCTGAGGCTTATTTACTTTGGTAGTTTTTTCTGGAGCTAATTTAATTTGGCAAAATACGTTGGAAAAGTTAAATAGGAGAAGTAGTGGGATTATGTAATATTTCATTGATAAATGGCGTTGAAATTCTTGATCAAAAAACAAAAAAATGCAGATTGTATTTGTATAGAGGTTATTATATTTGAGGTTTTATTAAAATAAAAACACATCCATCAAAAATATTGCCAAATATTTACATAAAATAAATTATTTTTTTACCAATTATAGTTTATACCAATTCCGAATACTTCTCTAATTTGAAAACCTCTGTAAGCATTGTCATCATAAATAGTTTGAAAAATTAAATTTGCAGATAAATATTTATTAATACTCATTACAAGATTCATTGTATAATCTAAATCAATATTTTGAGGATCTTCGAGGTAGTTTGAATATAAAGCTAAAATATTTTCCATCGAAACATTTTCCATAATGTTAAATTTAGCATAGGCTGCCGCGCTAAAACCTAACTCATATCTCATACTTTCACCTTCTTGAACTCCAAAGTAAGCATCATTTGGTAAGGTAAAATTTTTGTCTACAAATACAAATTTGGACATTAAAGGCGCAAGATTGAATTTAAAATTTGGATTTTTTTCCCATAACATTCCTGGTCCTAAAAGTAAATATCCTGGAGACATAAAATTAGAGTATTCTGTTCGGGTTTCTTTTCCATTGACGTCTTTTCCGTAATCGTATCCTTTAGCAAATTGTGTTTTAAAATTTAATAAAAACGAATAACTCCAATAACCTTTTGCTTTAATTCCAACCAATGAATTGAGTTCTAAAATATCATCAGTTTTTTTTGTGAACTCACTATTTTTACTATTAGTCAAACCATATGAAGCAACAATTCGATTGTTCCAAAGTACTTTGTCTTTTTTATAATTAAAAGAGTAATTTACCCCAAGGTTACCAGCAATGGTGCTTTCTCCTCCAGCAACCCAGTTTGAAAAAGCTGATTGATTAAATAAAAATGTAACCTTTCCGTCTTTTGCCCAATAAGTAGTGTCTTTCTGTTTTTCTTGAGCAAAGGTTAACGTATAACTCAATAAAAATACGGCTAGTAAAACTAAATTTTTCATAATGCTTATTTTTTGATTAGTTTAAAAATATATAAATAAAACAACTTTGACCTCAAAAGTTATATTTTTTCTATTTTTTTTTAAAAAGAGGGACGGTTGAACAAGCTTCTCCAAACATAATTGATTTTACAACTGGCTGTAGTTTTTCAATTAACTGCGTATAGGCGGTATCAGGAATTGGTTTTTGAGCACAACCTTTAATAATAATGGGTTTTGCTAAAAATTCATCAATAGGAAGTTCATTAATGATGTCCTGAAAAATGGAGGATTCTAAGTTTGTGATGTCTCCAACAACTATTTTTTTAGCAAAAGGAGAAATGTAAGTTGTAATTAGCATAAATGCCCAAGAAGGAATAATGGCATCAGCTGAACAGGTTAGTGCAACATATTTATTTTGGTATTGACTCCAATCATGATTTTTTAAATGTTCACGAAAATCAGCTTCTTTTATAATAATCTCATGAAACAACCAACTTTTTATATCTAAAACTGTTCGTTCACCTTTTGGATAATAATCTTCAAGGTCAATTGTTTTAAGTTCACTATTGGCAACCCTATTTACAATTTTGTCTGACATTTATAGAAAACCTAATTCTAATTTAGCTTCTTCGCTCATCATATCTTGCGTCCACATTGGATCAAAAGTAATTTCAACTTCAGCGTTTTTAACGTCTTCAATTGTTTTTACCTTTTCTTCTATTTCAACAGGCAAAGTTTCTGCAACTGGGCAGTTTGGAGAAGTAAGTGTCATTAATATTTTTACATCGTTATTTTCACTCACAAATACATCGTAAATTAAGCCTAATTCAAATATATCAACTGGTATTTCTGGATCGTAAATAGTCTTTAATTTCGCAACTATTTGATCACCTAAATCTTCTACACGTTCACTATTCATTACACAAACCTTCTTTATATTCATTCTAAATAAGTGCAAATATACACTAATTTAACTTAATTTTGATTGAAAAGCTAAGGCGTACAATTTAATTTGTTTGATCATTGAAACCAAGCCATTTGCTCGCGTAGGAGATAAGTGTTCTTTTAAACCAATTTCATCCACAAAATATAAGTCGGCATCTAATATATCTTTAGGCTTTTGATGGTTAAAAACGCGTAATAAAATAGCGACTATTCCTTTTGTTAAAATGGCATCGCTATCGGCAGAAAAATTTATTTTATCATCTTCAATTTCAGAGTGTAACCATACTTTACTTTGGCAACCAACAATTAAATTATCGTCGGTTTTATAAGTCTCTTCTATAAGAGGAATTGATTTTCCGAGATCAATAATATATTCGTATCGTTCCATCCAATCTTCAAACATGGAAAACTCATCTATAATTTCTTCTTGTATTTCTTTGATAGTCATTTTTTAAACTTATTTTTGCAAAAATAATCACATCGGGTGTTTAAAAAAAATATAAACACAATTAAAACCATTTAAAAGATGTGTAAACACTATAAAATATGGGTAAATTATTAATTGTTGGTACGGTTGCTTTTGATGCTATTGAAACGCCTTTTGGGCAAACAGACAAAATTGTAGGAGGAGCAGCAACGTATATTTCTCTTTCTGCATCTCAATTTGGGATAAAATCAGGAATTGTTTCTGTAGTTGGAGGCGATTTTCCGAAGGAATATTTACAAAAATTAAATGCTCGAAATATAAATACCGAGGGCGTTGAGATTGTTGAAGATGGAAAAACTTTTTTTTGGCAAGGAAAATATCACAACGATTTAAATACAAGAGATACTTTAATTACAGATTTAAATGTATTGGCTGATTTTAATCCAGTGGTGCCTGCTGAATTTCAAAACACAGATTTTTTGATGTTGGGAAATTTACATCCAGCTGTACAAATGGCTGTAATTAATCAGATACCTAACCGACCAAAGTTAGTAGTATTAGATACTATGAATTTTTGGATGGACAATACCATGGATGAATTGATGCAAGTAATTGCTAAAATTGATGTAATTACCATTAATGATGAAGAAGCTCGCCAATTATCGGGTGAATATTCTTTGGTTAAAGCAGCACAAAAAATTCATAAAATGGGACCAAAATATGTAGTGATTAAAAAAGGAGAGCATGGTGCATTGTTATTTAACAATGGTGATGTGTTTTTTGCACCTGCATTGCCGTTAGAAGAAGTTTTTGATCCAACAGGAGCAGGAGATACTTTTGCAGGTGGTTTTATTGGTTATTTAGCCAAATCTGAGGATATTTCATTTGAAAACATGAAGAGGGCTGTTATTTCTGGTTCAAATTTGGCATCGTTTTGTGTTGAGAAATTTGGAACTGTAAGGATGGAAAACTTAACAGATGATGAAATTCAAGCGAGGTTATTACAATTTAAGCTGTTAACTCAGTTTGATATTGAATTAAATTAGATCAAATTCCGCACGTGTGCGGAATTTTTTATTTGATACTACTTACTAAAAATTAATACAATGAGCGACGCTATTAAACATGAATGTGGAATTGCAATGGTTAGACTTCTTAAGCCGTTACAATATTATAAAGACAAGTATGGTTCTGCCTTTTATGGTTTAAATAAAATGTATTTGTTAATGGAAAAACAGCACAATCGTGGTCAAGATGGTGCAGGTTTGGCAAGTATCAAATTTAATGTAGATCCAGGCACAAGATATATTAGTCGTGTTCGCTCCAATGCAGATCAACCAATTCAAGATATTTTTGCGCAAATTAATGGACGCTTAAACGATTTAAATGAAGAGTTTCCTGAAAAAGTTGATGATGTTCAATGGCAAATTAACAATGCGCCATATATTGGAAATTTATATTTGGGGCATGTTCGATACGGTACTTTTGGTAAAAACAGCATAGAAAGTGTTCATCCTTTCTTACGCCAGAGCAATTGGATGCATAAGAGCTTAATTGTTGCGGGAAACTTTAATATGACCAATTCAAAACGTTTGTTTAATGACTTGGTTGAAATAGGGCAACATCCAAAAGAAATGACAGATACCGTTACGGTAATGGAAAAAATAGGTCATTTTATTGATAAAGAGGTGGCTGAACTATACAGTAAAATCAAAGAAGAAAAAGGGGTTGGTAAAAAAGGTGCCTCTCCGCTAATTGAAGAACAAATTAATTTAAAAAAAATTCTTAAAAAATCTGCAAAAAACTGGGATGGTGGTTATGCAATGGCTGGTTTATTAGGTCACGGTGATGCTTTTGTATTGCGCGATCCTGCAGGAATAAGACCTGCATTTTATTATAAAGATGATGAGGTTGTGGTGGTAGCTTCTGAGCGTCCAGTTATTCAAACTGTATTTAATGTTGATATTGATGATGTAAAAGAAATTGACCCTGGATGTGCTTTAATTATTAAAAGAAATGGCGACATTTCAATGAATAAGGTTAAAGAGCCTTTGCCAAAAAAAGCGTGTTCATTTGAGCGTATTTATTTTTCAAGAGGAAGTGATGCCGATATTTATACGGAAAGAAAAAATCTTGGAAAGTTGGTTTTTCCTCAAATATTGAAGAAAATTGATAATGATATAAAAAACACCGTGTTTTCATTTATCCCAAATACTGCCGAAACATCGTTTTATGGAATGCGTGAAGCAGCTGAAGATTTTTTAAACCTTCAAAAAACAGCAGCTATATTAAATGGAAATAAAGCATTATCTGCTGAAAAAGTTACAGAAATATTAGCAGAAAGACCTAGAGTTGAAAAATTAGCAATTAAGGATGCCAAACTAAGAACTTTTATTGCCGATGATAATAGTCGTGACGATTTAGTAGCTCACTTGTACGATGTAACTTATGGAATTGTAAAGCCAGACGATAATTTGGTAATTATTGACGATAGTATCGTACGTGGAACAACTTTGAAAAAAAGTATTATTAAAATTTTGGACAGTTTACACCCTAAAAAAATAATAGTCGTTTCTTCAGCACCACAAATTCGTTACCCAGATTGTTATGGGATTGATATGGCTAAAATGGGTGATTTTATCGCTTTTAAAGCTACTTTAGAATTGTTAAAAGAGAATAATCAGTATTCAATTGTTGATGAAGTTTACCAAAATTGTAAAAAGCAACAACATCTTGAAGATACCGAGATTCAAAATTTTGTAAAAGGAATTTATGAGCAGTTTTCTGATGAGCAAATTTCAGATAAAATAGCTGAGATGCTTAAAACAGAGAATATAACGGCTCAAATAGAAATTGTGTATCAATCGGTTGAAAATTTACATAAAGCTTGCCCAGACCATTTAGGTGATTGGTATTTTACAGGTGATTATCCAACACCAGGCGGTAATCGAGTGGTGAACGATTCTTTTGTTAATTTTTATGAAGGGAATAACAAAAGAGCTTATTAAGTAAATTCATATCATTGAAAGAATTCAATTTCCCATTGGATCTGAATCTCGAAAATGAATTAAAAAATAACATCTTTTAGCTATTGTCGGTACAAAACATGAATAGTTGTTTTTGCAGGAAAAAAGACGCTATTTGTTGTTAATTTTAACTGAAATTATTTTTATATTTACGGTCGTTTAAATGTAAGGAAAACACGATTCATGAAAAGATTTTTTTCTACCCTGCTACTGCTTATTTTAACTTCTTTTTATGGAGTTTCTCAAAATCATTTCCCTGATTTGGTCAAAGAAAAGTTAAGCGAGTATCGATTAACTGACTACCCAGAGAAAGTATATATACATACAGATAAACCTTGTTATTCACTAGATGAAAGTATTTGGTTTACTGGATATTTGGTAAATGGTATTACCAATACTCAAAGTACCAAAAGTGCTGTTTTATATGTTGAACTAATCAACGACCAAGACATTGTTGTTGCCCAGAAAAAACTGTTTATTGATAAGGTAAGTGTCGCGGGAGATTTTAAAATTCCTAAATATTGGAAACAAGGAAAGTATTTATTAAGATCGTATACCAACGAGATAAGAAATAATGGTCCTAATTATTTTTTTCAAAAGGAAATTTCGATTTGGGATACTCACAAAAATGACAGTCTACAATCTCAGAGATCTCTCATAAAAGAAGTTGTTGAAAATATTGAAAGTTCTAATATACCAAGGCCAGACTTACATTTCTACCCAGAAAGTGGTTATCTTGTGGAAGGGATTCAAAACAAAGTTGCTATCAAAATTAAAGATTCACTATTCGAGAATGCCAATCTTTCTGGAATTATAATTGATAATGAGGGAACAGAAATTTCAAATTTTAAAACTTTAAAATTTGGACTAGGCGTTTTTTCGTTCACCCCAGAACCAAATAAATCGTATAACGCCATTATAAATGTAAATAATGTTGAAGAGCACTATCCACTTCCAAAAGCGTTACCTGAAGGATATGTAATCAATGTTTTAAATAATGGAGATCATGTGCTGGTTGAAGTCAATTCTACAACAAAGACAGGGCTTAGAGGAACATTCCTTGTAGCACACCAAAGAGGAGTCCATATTTATAGTAATTATGAAGAATCTTCCAGAAACAAATATGCTATTAAAATTATTACGACACAACTTAATGATGGAGTTACTCATTTAACCTTATTTGATTCTTCTGGAAATCCTGTTTGTGAACGGCTTATTTATGTGAATAATCCAAATAACAGCGCAACTGTTGAAATTAAAAAATCACAAGACTTATTAAAAACAAGACAAAAAATTACAGTAAACTTAGATGTGAAAAGTAAAACAGGGACAAGTATTCCAAGTGTTTTGTCTATGTCTGTTAGAGATTTAAGGGCAGCTCCTTATAATGCGAAGGGCGGAAATATTAGAACTTGGCTATTGTTAAATTCAGACCTAAGAGGGGAAGTAAAAAACCCCGGGTATTTCTTTGAGAATGAGAATGATTTCAGAAAACGTTATTTATTAGATTTGGTTATGTTAACCAATGGCTGGAGAAGATTTGTTTGGAATGAATTTTTATACGAGCCAAAAAAAGAGGGTAATTTTCCTATTGAAAAAGGAATTCATATTTCTGGTAGAACCTTGAATTTGAAAAAACCTTACAATAACACAACAGCATCAACTCGTTTAAGTTTTATAGGACCATTTCATCAAGAGACACAGCAATCAAGTACCAATGGTAAATTTAACTTTGGTCCTTATATTTTTCATGATACAATTCCAACATTACTGGAAGCAAGATTGACTAATTTTAAATCCAAAGAAGAAAAAAACCGTAAAGTTTTAATTCATGTAGATAAACCTATTGAAAGTCCTGCAGTTACAAGAAATGGAATCTTAAAATCTAGTTTTAGTGATGAAAGTCAAATTGCTGGATTTTTAAAAACAGCGAATTATATTAAGCAAATTAATTTTGAATTTGGAATAAATTCTAATTTGCTGGATGAGGTAACTGTAACCTCCAAAAGGAAAGAAGAAGTTGATGAACGAATCCAAGAAATGAATGAGAGGACACTTTATGGAGAGCCATCAGATAGAATTGTTATGGATGATGTAGATGGTTCAGATTTAAGATCAATTTTTGATTTATTAAGAAGAATTGGTGGCGTAAATGTTTCCGGTACAAGTATTTCTATTAGAGGTGGTGGAACACCCGCGTTTTATTTAGACGGCATGGAAATAGATAGTTCATTTGTTGGGTCTTTATCTGGAAGTAATATTGCATTTATAGATGTTTTAAAAGGGAATGATGCTGCGATGTTTTCAAATAGTGGAAATGGGGTTATTGCTATTTACTCAGACTTAGGCTCAAATGTTGATTCGAGGAATGTAAAAAGAAAACCTGGGATTATTGATTTTATGGCAAGAGGTTTTTACACTGCTAAAGAGTTTTATTCACCCAATCATATTTCTGTTACTGATGAAATATTTGAAGTAGATGTTAGAACAACCCTACATTGGGATCCACAAATTAGAGTCACTGAAAACAGTAAAAAGGAAATTTCCTTTTTTACATGTGATGCTAAAGGAGATTATATAATTGAAATTGAAGGAGTCTCTGATATGGGTGAGCCAATTCACGGATCAAGTACTTTTACTGTTGAATAGGAATGTTATTAAATAAAAAAACGCACCAATTGGTGCGTTTTTTTATTTCAATTTTTAGAGAATTATTTATTCTCAGCGTATAATT
>JADWMI010000563.1 GCA_015767395.1 Bacteroidota bacterium
CTACAAGTTATTATAAACCCCATGTTGCGCATTGCTGGTGGCGAAGAGCATTTTGCTTTTAATTCGGTAGCAGCACAATTAGTTTTTGGAGCAGCATCTTTTGCAAGTCCATATTTATACAAATATTTGGTTGACGACAGTTCTTCAGGGAATTTAGCTTCGTATTTAAGGAGCTTTGTTCCAGACAATTTACCTTGGGCTTCATTATATGTTGTTTTTTCAGCAATTGCTTTCATGGTATTAATTATCGTACTCGTTACAAAGTATCCTAAATTTGAAAAGACAGAAGATGAAAAAGCTGGAGATTCAAGTTCCTATTTAGATTTACTGAAAAATAAATATACCCTCTTGTACTTTTTAGGCATTTTTTGTTATGTAGGTGTAGAACAAGGCATTGGCAATTGGATCTCACAATTTTTATCTGAATACCACAATGTAGACCCTCAAACTATTGGTGCAAATACGGTCGCATATTTCTGGGCTATGCTAACATTTGGTTGTATTCTTGGGCTTATTTTATTAAAAATAATGGATAGTCGCAAACTATTAATTGGCGCAACCATTGCAACCATTGGATGTTTAATTTTAGCACTTACAAGTTCAGCAGAAATAGCATTAATTGCTTTCCCATTACTCGGATTTTGTATTTCAGTCATGTGGTCCATAATTTTCTCTTTAGGACTTAATTCTGTAAAAACACATCATGGTTCCTTATCTGGAATATTATGTACGGGAATTGCTGGCGGTGCAATTATGCCTTTTATTGTTGGCTTAATTGGTGGTGCAACATCACTAAAATTTGGAATGCTATTTTTAATAATTCCGTTAGGCTTTATTTTGTCAATTGGATTTTGGGCCAAACCTTTAATTACCAACAAAACTATAGGTTCAAAATTAGATTTAGAATAAATTAAGGAAATACCTTCTTAATTGCTTCATGATATTCTGAATATTCAATCAAATCATTGTGGCTTCCACCTTCAATAGTTATAAACGTGGTTATATCTTGTGGTGCAACTTCATACAATTTTTTAGCAGATTTTATTCGTATGACTTTGTCTTTTGTACCATGAAACATTAAAATATTACAAGTTATTTTTCCTATAAAATCGTTAGTTGGCAACTTATACCTTAACAAGTACCTTATTGGCAAAATCGGAAATCTTGTAAGAGCCACATCGACCATGCTATAATATGGCGTTTCTAAAATAAGTTGTTTCGGGTTATTAATTGACGTAACATAGGCTGCAAACGAGGTACCCAACGAGCGACCGTACACTGTAATATCTTTTTCATCATAATGCTTTTTTAAATACTCGTAACAAAATTGAGCATCATTATAAAGTGCTTTTTCTGTGATTGTACCTGTACTTTTACCATAGGTTCTGTAATCCATAACCAAAACAGCATAGTTTTTTTCTACAAAATATTCTGTCACTTTTCCCCATCTGCTTAAATCACCCGAATTGCCATGAAAATATAGAATGACCCCTTTGGGGTTTTTATTTTTAAAATGAAGCGCATTTATTACGGCATCTTCATTTGGTTTTAAAAACAATTCTTCAAAAGGATACGAAAACTGATATTCAAAATTCTGCTCTAAAACCGTTGGTCTAAAAAGTATGTTATCTTGAATAAAATATAAAGCACTTGAAATGGTTAAGTACATGATGGTAAAAATAATAAATACCTTTTTAAGCTTTGGCTTTTTTCTTTGCGGAATGAATGACATTGATACTTGTAGTTTCTAAATCTATAGTTTTGGGGTTACTATTTATAATTTCGTCCAACATGGCATGATAAGATTCAAAATTATTTAAATTTTTATGCCCACCACCAATAACACTATGCAATTTTGTAAGTTTCGGGTTTACTTTAGATAGCTTAATGCTAGTTTTAAATGGAATTAGTTTATCATTTGTTCCATGAATAATATGAATTGGACATTGCACATACTTTATCCATTTGTATGTTGGC
>JADWMI010000564.1 GCA_015767395.1 Bacteroidota bacterium
CTTTATAGCGTTTAGTGTTTTTACTTCTGAAGGAAAATCGGTTATTTCTTCATCAGGATTTAATGTTACACTTCCTGTTGGAGCACTACCTACACGTCTTGAAAAGAATAAATTTCCTTTGCTAAATAAATCTACACCTTCTTTAAAAAATTGTCGTTGTTCGGAGAATGTTTGTTCAAAAGGTCCAAGGTTTAAAGTTAAATTATCGAACGCAGCTTGGCTAAAATCGGGTATTAATGTTGCGTCTAAAGTAAAATTTTCTGTCAAACCATATTTAAGATCTAAACCAACAGTTAAATCTGTTTCTACTTCTCCATCATAAGAGGTAGTAGAACCAGAAATAAAAGGATAAAAACTCAATCTTGTTGGTGGGTCAATATTTTGTATGCCTGTTAATTCTCCATGAAATACACCCATATTGCTTTGGGTTCTATCGATTGGATTCCATGTATATTGGGATTTATCTAATTCAAAGCGTCTATGAAATTGTATTCCCCAGGTTTGTACTTCCTGATTTGAAAAACGTAAAGCAGAGTAAGGTATTTTCATTTCAACAATCCATCCATCATCAACAATTTTTACTGCACTTTCCCAAACTGCATTCCAACCAAAATCTTCTCGACCTCTTGATGAAACTGCGTCACCTTGTGTGCCAGAGCTTAAAACAAAAAATTCTGTGTCATTTTGGGCATCATTATTTGGATTTAAAACCACTCCAAAGAAATCAGAATTTCCAAAATTATCTCTACGAGTAAACTGTTTTTGAATATCTTCAGGCTTGTCTTTTAAATAAGCAGAAATAAAAATGGCATTGTCATCATAACTCATTTTTACTATTGTACACTGATGCTCTTTTAATGTCACACCCATTTCTGGTCTAAACTGAACAAAGCCAGTGGCTTCTTCAGCATTTTGCCAAACAGCATCGTCTAGAACACCATCAATTTTAGGCGCTTCTGTTGTTTTTGAGATGTTTAATGATTTTTTTTCTTGGGCTTGTGACGATAAAACACAAAATAACATAATAAAGAAAAGAGGTAAGCTAATTTTCATTTTGATTGATGGTATTTGGTTCTTTGGAGTAGACACAACAATTAATTTTAATTGTTACAATTTCCTACGCAAATTTACATTTGAAATTCACTTAATTTTCATAAGTAAACGTTAAAAATTCTTCAAAATTGTTAATACTTTGGTAAGGAAATATTAAAACAAATGACTAATTATTTTTTCATAATTTTATAGCCAAATGAATAAGTTAAAAACAGCAATATTTACAGGAGGATGCTTTTGGTGTACAGAAGCAGTTTTTGATAGGATAGCAGGCGTAGAAAAAGTAATTTCTGGATATACAGGAGGGTTTATTAAAAACCCTGCGTATCGTGAAGTTTGCGAAGGTAGAACTGGGCATGCTGAAGGCATCAAAATTATTTTTGATAAAAACAAAGTTTCTTATAAAGATTTGTTAGAGATATTTTTTGCTACTCATGATCCAACAACTTTAAACAGACAGGCAAATGATGTTGGTACGCAATATCGTTCAGCAATATTTTATACTGATGAGAAACAAAAACTAGATGCAGAATCACTTATTTCTTTTCTAGAAGAAGAACAAGTTTTTGATAATCCTATTATTACAGAAATTAATAAATTTGATGTTTTTTATGATGCAGAAAGTGATCACCAAGATTTTTATAATAATTATAAAGAACAAAGATATTGCCAAGTGATTATTAACCCTAAGTTGAAAAAACTTGAAAAAAATTACAAAGACAAATTAAAATAATATAAAATATGCCATATAAAAGGTTTGAAGAATATTGTATGAATGTTACTGACGATGTTAAGGAACAATACAAAAAAATAATAGACGATTTAGGTGAAGATACTGCAAGAGAAGGGTTAGTGAAAACGCCAGAACGTGCTGCTAAAGCAATGCAATTTTTAACTCAAGGCTATCATCAAGATGCTGCAG
>JADWMI010000164.1 GCA_015767395.1 Bacteroidota bacterium
ACCAGAATTTAAGCGAGACGACTTAAAAGAATTGATAAAACAAGATTAAAAAATGTTGCAAATTACCATCAAGAAATTTTCAGAATTAACAACTAGTGAATTGTATGAAATTTTGCAATTACGAAGCGAAGTATTTGTGGTAGAACAGGATTGTGTTTATCAGGATATTGATTATAAAGACCAAAAAGCATTGCATGTTATAGGTGTTAAAAATAATAAAATTATTGCTTATACACGTGTTTTTAAACCCAACGATTATTTTAAAAAAGCTAGTATTGGTAGGGTAGTGGTCGCGGAAAAAGAACGTATTAATAAATATGGATATTTAATAATGAAAGCATCGATAAAAGCTATTGATACTTTTTTTAATGAAAAAGAGATTAAAATTTCAGCTCAAAAATATTTAAAAAAATTCTACGAATCTTTGGATTTTGAAATGATTGGAGAGGAATATTTAGAGGATGGAATTCCACATATAGGAATGCTTAAAAGTTAATTTTAGTGTCTATCGTTGCTGTTTATTATTTTTTGTCTAATAATTGCAGAATCTTCTGATAATAAGAATTTTTTAGTGGATTCAGGCAATGTGCTTAATACTTCATTTAATTTATGATGCTTAATAGCCTCCCTTACTTTTGATGCACTAACAAAGCTATTTTTGTTATTTATTTCTGCTGAAATACGTTCATATTCAATTACTTTAATACCATATTCAGGTAAAATATTTAGCATAGCTGTATTGTAAGCTGCCGTAGTTTGACAGTATTTTTCAGTACCTATATAACGTTTTTTAATATTGAGTATAGGAGCAATATAATCGGTAAATATTTTTACATCAATTTCAGCTTGTTTTTGAGAAACAAGATTCCATGATTCATTTTTTAAAAAGTAATTAGGAAATATAGCCCCAGAAACTATATATGGTCCAGTAGCTAGCATTTTAACATTTTTAAGGTGAGAGATTCCCTCTTCAATTAATTTCCACCGTATTTCAAACGGAAATGCAGATAAGTTTTCACTTACAACAAAAAGATAAACAAGTTCATTTTCTTGTGATGCTTTTTCTATTAAATACCGATGGCCAATTGTAAATGGGTTACAATTAACTACAATTGCTGCTATGTTATTGGTTGAAGTTTCAATTTTATTTTGTTTTAAATACTCTTGATAATCTTTAATGGTTTTGTAACCAAATTCTAAAACAGCAAATAAGGGTTCTGCAGTTGCTATTAACGAATATCCCAATGCCTGAAAAAGCTTTGCGGTTTCAGGTTTTGTATAAACAAAACATTGTTTGTGATTTTCTAATGCTTTATCAGCTAAATAAGTAACTATTAACGGAAAAGCTGTAGTTTCTCTAAAATCCGGAGCAATTACTACATATTTTAAAGTGTTGCCTTTTAAGGATCCAGTTCCTATTATTTCATTATTAAGGTTGTAGATTATCATGGTTGTATCTACTTCTTCCTTAATATAATCAAAGTCTAGCGAGGTTAAAAAAGTATTCAACAATTTAAGATCTAACGGATTTTCTAGATCTAATAATTCTTGTCTAAAATCTGTATCTTCAAAGTTCATAATTGTGCTGTCTTTACAAAATATAATAAAAGGGAAACCGACAATAAATCAGCTGATCCACCTGGAGATATTTTTTTTTCTATGCAAAAATCACATAATTTTTGATATGTGGTATTGTTATTTATAGCTTTTTTAGCCAATTTTTGAAATTCTTCAAGTGTTTCTAAATTACTTCTGTACAATATATTACTGTCGTTATTAACACTCATAATATGTAATAATGCTGTTTGTAATATTTGTTGAATTTCATTTTGATTATTGAAAGAAGATATATTTAAAGATGTATCAAAGTGAGTCAATGATTTATGAAATACGCTAGGAAATCCTTCCTCTACTTCTTTTCGTACACCAGCGCCTATTTCACCATATTTTTCATATACTTTTTCACCATGAGTTATTGCCTTTTTTTTATTTGATAAAAGCTCATTAGCAACAATTCCTTTGCATATTTTTTTGGTAATTTCTCTAAAATTATCATCCGTATAATCTTCTTTTTCAGATTTAAGTTTGGCTATTGAAAAAAGAGCAATACCAAAAATAAAAATAATTCCTTTATGGGTATTTATGTTATCGGTTGCTTTAAACATAACCTTTTCAGCTCGTAAACCAATTTGACGTATTTCACCTAAAACATTTTCATATTTCCCTAAATATTGATATCCCAACAAACAGAATTCTTTAAAAAAAGGCGTTAATGAAGCAGAAGAATTTAAAAAGGTAAAGAAATTCATATCAGTATGCGCACCTGAATTTTCGTAACTAACTAAACCTGGTTTTGGGCTTACTGAAATTTCATAAAGAATGGCTTTTGTAGCGTAAGAAGTTAGCTTATTTACAAGTATTTCTTTAGAAGAACTTGCTAGGTAATTGGTAAGTTCATTAAATATTTTCTCTCTGATTTCTTTATAAGAATGTCTTTTGTTTCTCATACATGAAATAGCAGCATGTTCTCCACAAAAATAGCAACGTTTCTTTTTCCCAGAACTAACAGGTAAACCTGCTTCGTTAAAAATATCAATATCAATAAGACGTCCTAAAGAATGTGTTGCCTCAAAAGTTTCGGTTAAATCTTTAATTTTTATAATATCAATTGAAGAATTTGAAAAAGGAACGATAAAAAAATCACCTGCTTCATCATTAATTATTAGCTCATTTTTATGCTTAACTTCAATTCTATTGGCTACTAAAAAAGGTTTTAATTCATTTAAAACTTCAGTAAAAAATGATGCTATTACCGGATTACTTTTTGGGTAACCTGCTATATTTAAAGAAAAACTTAGTGTATTTAGATTTTTTTTTACAAATTTAGAACGTATCAATGCTCGTTTTTCACGAGCATCGAGTATGTTATTTAAAATTTGAGTTGTTTTACCCATTATGTTTTACTTGACGAATAACATCTATTATTGTGCCGTCACGATATTCAACAAGACCCACAATTTTATCGGTGTATTCAACCTCTTTTTGTTTGCCAACTATTGATTCAACTTCTTCTTGTAAATCTTGTATTTTTCGAACATTGAGTCCAGCATTTTTTAAATTTTCTTCCAATTCTGGTTTCAATGGATTTACACATATTCCTCTTTCCGTAACCAATACATCAATTGTTTCACCTGGAGTTACAACAGTATTTATTGATTTTTTTACAATTGGTAAACGACCACGAAATGATGGACAAACAACCACTGTTAAATTTGCTCCTGAAGCCGTATCACTATGTCCGCCTGATGCTCCCCTAATAGTTCCGTCGGAACCGGTTATAACATTTACATTAAAATCTAGATCAATTTCTAAAGCGCCTAGTACCACAACATCTAATTTATTAGTCATACAACCGCAGTTATAAGGATTTGCATAGAGCGCTGCAGGTATTTCAATATGGTTTCTATTTTCCACTAGCGAACTACAAACTGCGGCATCAAAAGATTGAACATCAAAAATAGCATTAAATAAACCTTCATTTAGCATATCTACTCCGTAAGAAGTTACACCACCTAAAATGAAACTACCTTTTATTTCAGCTTTTTTCATTTTTTCGCGAATATATTTTGCAACTGCTAAAGAAGCTCCACCAGCGCCAACTTGAAATGAAAACCCTGGTTTAAAACATCCAGAATGTTCAATAACTTCAGCCCCTAGTCTTGCAATTCTTAAATCCATAGGAGATTTTGTAATACGTGTGCTTCCTGTTGCAATTTTTGAAGCATCCCCAATAGAATCTACTTCAACAACATAATCTACAAAACTTTGTCTAATAGAATTTGGAACACAAGGGTATTCCACAATATTATCGGTTACAACAATTACTTGCCTGGAGTATCGAGCATCAATTCCTGCATATCCCATTGATCCAAAGGCTGATTTCCCAAAAGATCCTGTTGCATTTCCTTCTTCATCAGCAGCTGAAGCAGCAATTATAGCTAAATCTAAATGAATTTTTCCTGTATGAATAGCTCTTGCTCTACCACCATGTGAATGTATTGTTACAGGAATATCTAAAACGCCTTCAGAAATGGCTTTACCAATTTCTCCACGAATACCAGAAGACCATATTTTTGTGATTGTACCATCTTTTAGGTATTTAAGAATAGGGTTATGTACTTCATTTAATGATGAAGATGCCAAAGTAATATTTTTAATACCCATATTAGCCAATATTTCAATAGATCTCACCAAAATATTATCTCCATTTCGAAGATGATGATGAAATGAAACTGTCATTCCATTTTTAGGAGAAGTTTTTAAAATAGCTTCTTCTAAAGTTAAGTGCATTTTGCTTTGATGAGGTAATTTAGCTTTGTTTGGAGGAGATATAGTTACTTCATCCATCCATCCTTTTTTAAGTTTTTCCCAGGCACCAACAAACATATCTATTTTTCCTATTCCTTCAATATATTCTGGAACTTCGCGACCTATTATATTTTTCATTTTGTTTTTTATTTAAATTGAATCAAAATCAATATTGGCTAATTCTAGAACTTGAGTTGCACGCGTCATTATAGGCGCATCAATCATTTTGCCATCGATTGCAAAAACACCAATTCCTGCCTTTTTATTTTTTTTGAATTCTTTCATTATTCTATATGCTTTTCTAATTTCTTCATCAGTAGGCATATAAACATCATGTATAATATCTATTTGTCTTGGGTTAATTACGGCTTTTCCTGTAAAGCCAATTTGTTTTGCATATTCTGTTTCATTTCTAAGGCCTTCTTCATCATTAATATCAACAAAAACAGTATCAATCGCATCAATTTTATTTGCTTTTGCCGCCATTACAATCATTTTTCTGGCTAAATCTATTCCAGATCCATCCTTGGTGCTTTTTATATTCATATCGGCAGTTAAATCTTGTCCGCCAATTGTAATAGCGTCCACTCTTTTTGAAAATTTTGCAATTTCAAAAACGTTTTGTACACCTAGTGCAGTTTCAATCATTGCATGAATAGTCATTTTATCATGCGGTAGATTGTGCTTATCTTCAATAGCTTCAATAATTTGGATGAGCTTTGCCAATTCTTCTACCGTTTCGGTTTTTGGATAACGTATAGCATCAGGCTGAAGTGGTACAATTTCTTCCAAATCTTCTAAACCAAAAGGTGTGTCCAAATGGTTAACACGCACACATACTTCTGTATTGTAAAAATTGATTGATTTTAGCACATTTCTCACTAAAATTCGAGCAGCATCTTTTTGATTTAAGGCAACGGCATCTTCTAAATCTAATAATAAACTATCGGAACCATAGATTCCTCCTTGTTGTAACATCGCTGGATTATTACCAGGGATATATAACATTGTTCTTCGATTTTTTTTCACAATAAATGTTGTTTTATAAATCTTAATAATTATTATAGTGTTCCTTTTTGTAAATCACAGGCTCTTACAATAGCAGTTTCTATTCTGGCATTGATCGTTGGTTCTAGAGCACCTTTGTCTTTTACAATTAAATGAATATCAGAAATATCAAATTCGTCTAATTTATCAGTAATAAGTTTTTCTATATTATCTCCGTATTCTAACATTACAGTAGAATCTATTTCAATATTACGTCCTGAATTCTCAGCAACAGGCTCAATTAAAACTATGATATCGCTCGATTCAAACGACCCTGATTGTGCTTTTTTAATAATTTTCATAA
>JADWMI010000565.1 GCA_015767395.1 Bacteroidota bacterium
TTCAAACTGATTTTACGAACTGTTCCAGCGCTATTTCAAAAAACGGCTGTATAAGCACTATCCATTAGAATTGTTGATCAATGAAAATAATATTAAAATTTATTCTTATCATTATGTTGAATTGTTGTTTTGTGAATTCAATAATAGCGCAAACAATGGATTCGCAGGGCATACAAGTGCATAAAAAAGAGATTCTTTTTCCACCGCTGACTGTTTTAATAGATTCAGCATTGAAACACAATGCTATGGTGCGTTATAGAAATCTGGAAATTGATGCCAAACAAGCAAATCTTCAATCAAATCGTAAATATTGGACACGGAATTTTGGACTACAGGCTGACGCTCGTTATGGAAATTTTAATAATAATTCATACAATGTAAGCGAAGCAGATGCTACTATCTTAACAACTTCAGTAACACAAATTAATTATGGCGTTGGCTTTTATTTGAAATTTCCTCTTTTTGATGTCATTAATAGGAAAACTCAAATCAAACAAGCCACGGCCGAATTGGATCAGGCTAGAAGTTTAGAAGAGGCTCAAAAGGACGAGCTGAGACAGTTGGTTATAAGACAATACCAAGATGCTATTCTAAAACAAAAATTACTGGATATTAAATCTCAAAACCAAGGCAATGCAAGGGTTAATATGGCTATGGTGGAAAAAGAATTTAGAAACGGTGTCATTTCAATTACAGAATATGTACGAATTTCGGATATGACTTCAAAAATACAAGTCGCATATGAAATGGCTAAATCAGATTTTCTTTTAGCTAAAAAATTACTTGAAAATACCGTTGGATTCACACTTGTTAAAACTTATTCAAATTAAAAGAATGAAAATAATTGAATTTATAAGATTGATATTAAAGCATTTAAGGCTCTTAATAGCTGCGCCCTTATTACTTGCAGGGTTCGTTATTATTTTAACCTTAAAACCCGCTTTCGAATATTCTTCACAAACTGTTTTATATACGGGACTTGCTTCGGGTTCCTCTATTGAAATGGATAAAAAATTTAATTACCAAGCAGCAAATACTGCTTTTGATAATTTAATTAATATCATTGTTTCAAGAGAAACTCAAGAAGAGGTTGCAATTAGATTGTTAGCGCAACACTTAATGCTACCAAAGGCAAATCCTAAATATATATCGGCTGCTTTTTTTAATGAATTAAAAGTTAAAATTCCGACAGCATTATACGATTGTGTAGCAACGGGTGATCATTCAGCTGCTGATTCAGCATCTATAAATAATTCTGACAGCTTATTATTTCCTCCTGGAATAAATCGAATTAATTATGAGGAAACAGTAAAAAATTTAACGGCTTTAATGAAAAGCAGCAATACAAATTTTGTTTACGAATTACTGAATTACAAACACCCTCATTATTCACTTGAAGCAATCTCTAAGGTAAAAGCTATGAGAATATCCAATAGCGATTTAATAAAGTTAACTTATGTTGTTAATGACCCAGGTATTTGCCAGCAAACACTCGCTATTTACAATAAAGTATGTATAAAAAATTATAAAAACATAAAAGAAAATAGGTCTGATGCAGTGGTTAAATACTTTGAATTACAACTGGCAAACGCCAATAACAAACTAAAAAGCGCTGAAGACAAACTCCTTGAATTCAATAAATCGTACAATATTATCAATTATTATGAGCAAAGTAAGGCCGTAGCAGTTGTAAAAGAAGATATGTTGGTTGATTACAATAATAAAAAAGCACAGCTTGCTGGTTCCCAGGCGGCAACAAAAAGGCTTGAAGAAAAATTAAAGATACAAGAGCAGGTACAATCAAAAAGTAATCGAGTACTTGAAAAAAAGAAACAACTAGGAGACCTAAACTTTGAGATAGGGATTGCTGAGGCTGAGCTAACAAATGATGAAGAAAGCCTGAAAAGGTTAGCGGTCTTAAAAAATAAATCAGAAATCCTTAAAAAAGAAATTAAGAGTAGTATTGACGAAT
>JADWMI010000566.1 GCA_015767395.1 Bacteroidota bacterium
GATTATACTAAATACAAAGGCTTTGGAGGAAAACTAAAATCTATTGGATATATTAATATAAAATACCATGATTCCTATCTAACAAAGGGCTATGCTGGGAAAATAAAATCTATAGGAAATACAAATTTCCTGTATTATGGAAGTGAATCAGACTTTTTCAATGGCTATGGAGGAAAATTAAAATCTATAGGGCAAATAAACTTTCGTTATATTGGAAATTATAAGTCTTTTGGGAATAAAGGAAAACTAACATCTATTGGCAACATAAAATTTAGATACTATTCAGATAACTGGCGTGATGAAGGGCATAAAAACAAATTTCGATCTAAAACTGGTACAGATAGTAGATTCTCGATATTCTAAAAAAGTATAGAAAAACAACAAATTTATTTAACGGAAATTTTACAATTAACGAATAAATGTATATTAATGGAAGTTTTATCATATCTCACTTTAAAAAAAAATAAGAAGGTGCCAAACGCAAAGCAATCGAAAAATATGAATAAAATTGACTATTGAAGATATTGATGAATTATAAAAAACGTTTTACACCTCATAAAATTTATACTCACATTTAAACTAAATAACGAAACTGCAAATATTCAGCTAACCATTTGCATTTATAAAGAATAATTAACCCCAAAATCAAATATGAAAATCAAATTACTATTATCTATAATATTCCTTGTTTCAATACACACAAATGCACAAATAATTTTCGAAAAAGGGTATTTCATTAATAACAATGATCAAATAACAGAATGTCTAATAAAAAATATTGATTGGAGGAAAAACCCTACAGGTTTTGAATACAAATTATTACAAAATGATTTACCTAAAGAGGCTAATATATCAACAGTAAAAGAATTTGGAGTCTATAATTACTCAAAATATATTAGAGCATTTGTTAAAATTGATCGATCTCCTACAGAAACCAATGAATTGAGTTATAATAGAAATCCAATATGGTCTGAAGAAATTTTGTTTTTAAAAGTTTTGACAGAAGGCCCAGCATCACTCTATAATTATATTGATGAAAGAAGTAATGGATTCTTTTTCAATAAAAATAACGGAGCAATTGAGCAATTAGTGTGCAAGAATTATTTAAACAACGACAACACTGTTAGTAAAAATATTTATTATAAGCAGCAACTACTAAATAATGTGAATTGTAAAAAATTAAATGCTTTAGCATTTACTAAAATACGTTACTTTGAAAATGAATTGGTAAAACATTTCAACAACAATAATCTTTGTGAAGGAGAAGAAATCATAAGTTATAAAGCTAGTAAGCCCAAGAAACAGTTACATTTAAAAATTACTCCAGGAATTAATTTTTCTTCAATTTCTGTTCAAAATAATGATAATAAAATATGGAAACCCAAAGAAGACGTAGACTTTGACTCTAAAACTAATTTTAGAATTGGTATGGAGTTAGAATATATTTTTCCTTTTAATAAAAACAAATGGGCATTTATAACAGCGTTTAACTATCAATATTACAAAGATACACAAGAATTAGAAACCCAAATAGCTACTGTTAATTACCAGTCAATTGAACTTTCAATGGGATTGCGATATTATATATATTTAAATTCAAATTCAAAAATATTTCTAAACGCCATAGGAGTCTATGATTTTAATCTTGATTCAAGCATTGAATATGAACGATCTAGAAGTGATTTTGAAATAAGAACAACAGTGAATACCGCATTTGGTTTAGGTTATAATTTTAATAAATTCAGTGCTGAACTTCGAATTTATTCAAGAAGAAATTTATTAATGAATCATATTGGAGTTTGGGCAGACTACAATAATTTATCCTTTATAATTGGCTATAATATATTATAATCCCTAACATTATTCTTCCCCTTTAGCTCTTTAAAAACAACCTTAAAATATACTTTATGAAATTTCAAAAACAACTTATCTTTTCTATCTTATTTTTATTGGGATTGCCATCAGCACAACG
>JADWMI010000567.1 GCA_015767395.1 Bacteroidota bacterium
AATTAATGAAAATAACAATCATTGCAGGAGCAAGACCTAATTTCATGAAAATAGCACCTATAATTGAAGCTATTTCCCGTAAAAAAAAGGAAGGTTTCAATATCGAATATCGTTTGGTTCATACTGGGCAACATTATGATAAAAATTTAAGCGATACTTTTTTTGAAGAACTTAATATTCCTTTTCCAGACATAAATTTAGAAGTAAAAAGTGGCTCTCAAGCGGAGCAAACTGCTGCAATCATGATTGGCTTTGAAAAAGAATTGCTAAATAACCCCTGTGACTTAGTAATGGTTGTAGGTGATGTAACCTCTACAATGGCTTGTGCTATTGTTGCTAAAAAGGAAAACATAAAAGTAGCTCATGTAGAAGCCGGAATACGCTCTGGAGACATGAAAATGCCCGAAGAAATAAATCGAATTGTTACAGATAGTTTAACCGATTATTTTTTTACTACTTCTAATTATGCCAATGAGAATCTTAAAAAAGTAGGTGTTTCTGAAAATCAAATTTTCTTTGTTGGTAATGTTATGATCGATACGCTTCGTAAAAACGAAACACGCCTTAAGCGGCCTGAAGTATGGAATCAACTAAATCTGAAGCCTCAACAATATATGGTTATGACGCTCCATAGACCGAGTAATGTAGAAGAAGAAAATCAACTAAAAAGACTAATTACCCAAATTGTAACTTTAGGTAAAGATTACCCAATTATTTTTCCTGTTCACCCAAGGACTAAAAAACTTTTAGAGGGTTTGAATCTAAATTTTCAAAATCTTCATTATGTAGAACCTTTAGGTTATTTGGAATTTAATTATTTAGTAAAAAATGCCTTTGTTGTTTTAACAGATTCTGGCGGAATAACAGAAGAAACAACGGTAATGAATGTGCCATGCATTACGCTTCGTGATTCTACAGAACGACCAGAGACTTGTGAAATCGGGACCAATATTTTAGTCGGAAATGATACAAATAAAATTAAGGATTCATTTAAAAAATTAATATCCAATAATTGGAAGCAAGGTCAAATCCCAGAACTCTGGGATGGTCAGGCAGCAAAACGAATTACAGATTGTTTGATAAAATTATATGCACTTTAATGAGGGATATTCTAATCATAACGAGTTATTTTCCGCCGGAAATTGGCGCTGCATCGAATAGAATATTTCATTTGGCTGAAGGTCTACAAAAGCGCAATTTTAATGTCTCTGTAATTACCCCATTGCCTAATTATCCAACCGGTAAAATATTTAACGCATATAAAAGGAAGTTTAGTCAAACTTCAACAGAGAATAGTATTAAAATACATCGCCTATGGATTTATGCTAGCAATTCGAAAAACAAGATTTTACGTTTGTTTGCTATGCTATCCTATAGCTTCAGTTTGATTTGGTTTTTTCTTTGGCATAAAATCCCCAAAACTGTTATTGTACAATCACCACCCTTGCTTGTTGCTTTTACCTCAATGTTGTTTTTACATTCTAAAAAACGAAAACTTATTTTAAATGTTAGTGATTTATGGCCAATCGCGGGTTTTGAATTAGGTGTTTTTAAAAAGAATTTAAGCTATAGAATATTAGAAATAATTGAAAAATTCAATTATAAAAAAGCAGATTTAATTCTAGGACAGAGTGAAGAAATACTAACGCATATAACATCTATACTCCCAAATAAAGAAACGTTTTTATATAGAAATTATCCCGATTTTGAAGCTCCAAAAGCTAAGCCTATTGAAACATCGAACAGAAAAATAAAAATAGTCTATGCGGGTTTAATAGGAATAGCTCAAGGCATTTATAGGCTTTGTCAAGAATTAGATTATTCAGGCATTGAATTTCATATTTATGGTTCTGGAGCAGAGCACGAATTGATTGAAGCATTTATTAAAAATAATCCTCAATTACCAATAACTTATTATGGAGAAGTTTCACGGAAAGAATTACACACTGTATTAGTTGCTTATGATATTAC
>JADWMI010000568.1 GCA_015767395.1 Bacteroidota bacterium
TCATTTTATTTGTTTTGAAAGTTTAGTATCTAAAAAGTAAACGAATTTGTTTATTTGTTTTGTTGAATTAAATTCAGTTGATTCCGGTTGAAGTGTTTTATACATTTTGGTTGAAGTAATTTCATCAATATTTTTTGAAATGTTAAAAACATAAACACCTTTTAGATCCGTTACAATGTATAAAAAATCTTTGTTTTTAATCTGTGAATTTTGATAATTTTTAAATAGTTTCACGCATTCAATCAATTTATCTTGATAAAATTCTTTTCTGTTTTTTACCTCAACAATGTAGTTTTCATCTTCAGCATCAAAATCACAAAATTGATAATCCACTAAAATTAAATTCGTTTTGAATTGTTTGTTTATTAATTCAATTGTTGTTTGTTCGTTCATAAGTTAAAAAATTCTTAGTTGTGAAACGTGGTTATTAATTCTTTTTATTGAGTTGTCGAAATACTCTTTGTCAAGTTCGCAAGCGGTTAATTCAAAGCCTAAATTGTGCGAAGCTATTGCAATAGAACCGCTTCCTAAATGCGTGTCAAGTATTTTGTCATTCTCTTTTGCGTAATTCATTAAAAGCCATTCGTAAAGTTTAACTGGTTTTTGAGTTGGATGTATTCTATCTTTTCCACCTCTTGTATTATGGAAAGTGCTAACTGAAAACATTTTTAAGGATTTAGTAAATGACGTCCAAGATAACTCACCATCTGCAAAATGTGAACCATCACCATTTAATTTATTCCAAAAAATCCAACTGCCACTAATTGGTAATAAATCACAAAAATATTGACCACCCCAAATAATTTGATTATTAGAAACCCTAAATAATTCTTTAAAATATTCTTTTGTAGGTCTTATTTCATCGTTAAATCCTTTGTGTTTTGGTTCTCTCTTGTATGAATTTGGTCTGCTTGGTTTTGTAAATTTCTGCATTTGTAAATTAACTCCATAAGGTGGGTCTACTATTGCTAAGTCAAAATGATTATCTTCATACCTTGACATTAACTCCATATTATCCTCATTGGTAATTGTTATTTTATCTATAATCATTTTAAAAAATTCTTAGTTGTGAAACGTGATTATTAATTCTTTTTATTGAGTTGTCAAAATATTCTTTGTCAAGTTCGCAAGCGGTTAATTCAAAGCCTAAATTGTGCGAAGCTATTGCAATAGAACCGCTTCCTAAATGCGTGTCAAGTATTTTGTCATTCTCTTTTGCGTAATTCATTAAAAGCCATTCGTATAGCTTAACGGGTTTTTGTGTTGGGTGTTGTCTATTTATTTGGTTGTTGTCTATCTTTATTAAATTAGGTAATTTGTCTTTTGAATACCAAGCATATTCAATTTGGCTCATAGTAGGTAAATAAACCATTTTATCCCAACAAATCAACCCTCTGCATCCAACACTCCAAAGGAAAGGAAAGTAATTACCACCCCAAACAATTTGGTTTTTAGATACTCTGATTAGTTCTTTAAAATATTCGTCTTTAGGAATCTTGTCATCCCATAAATGATTGTCCCATTTTGCGGCTTGATAGTTTTTGCCACCTTTGCTTTTGTTCTTTCCTCCGCTTGTTGTCTTTTTACCTAATCCATAAGGCGGGTCTACAATAGCCAAATCAAAGTGATTATCTTCATACCTTGCCATTAACTGCATATTATCTTCGTTCGTTATTGTTATTTTATCTGTTACTTTCATTTGTTTAGTTTTTTATTGCCACAAATCCAATCCGGGTTCTTCCCATTTTTCAATTTTTCCTTGTGGCTCAATTCTGTTGTTTATATCAAAATCTTTATTTGGTGTTAATTTTATTGGTGGTTTAATTGCTTCAACCTTTGCTGGTTTCTTTCTTTCAGTAGCATATCTCTTTACATTTCCATTGTGCGTTTGTTCAACTGTGAAATATACTAACTTTTCAACATCAAATTGCAATGAAGTGAAACCAACATTTCCACAACTTCGCGG
>JADWMI010000569.1 GCA_015767395.1 Bacteroidota bacterium
AAAAAGTGCTAAATTGTTTTTGCTGAAATCATATATTAAGTATTTTATTAAAATTCCCTTAGGGAAAAGTATAATGAAAAGAGAATAGATGGTTATGGAAAAACTTAATATGAAACTATTAGAAAAAATCAAAGAGAATATTGTAAAATATAGAGGGAGTGTAGCTTTTTGTATTGACAATATTAAATACACTTATGCTGATTTACAACTGAGAATTTGTGCTATTCAAAAATATTTTTTTGAGAATGGATTAGAAATTGATGGTAATGTTATTGTAGAAACATTTAATGATATTGACTGCTATGCGTCTATATTAGCCATTTGGTTCTCGGGAGGTACATTTATTCCTATCAACCCAAATCATCCAATTGAGCGTAATGATTTGATTTTAAGTCAAATTGAGTTTGATTTTATACTTTCAACAAGTAATGAAAATAAAAGTAAATATGTAAAAAACAGACAGTTTACTTGTACTAAAAACCTGACTAATTCTAAAGATAATATTACAATTATTGAGACAGATATTCAAAGGGTTATGTATATACTTTTTACCTCTGGAAGTACAGGTATTCCTAAAGGTGTACTCATTTCTTTAAAAAATATTACTTCATTTATTGCGGAATTTCAACAATCTGGTTACATATTGGAAAGTGAAGATAGGTTTTTACAAATATATGATTTAACATTCGATGCTTCTATACATTGTTATTTACTTCCTTTATATGTTGGCGCTAGTGTATATACTGTTTCTTCAAACAAAATAAAATATTTGGAGGCTTATAAAATTATGCAAAATCATAATATCACTTTTGCAAAGTTTCCTCCATCCGTATTAGTTTATCTTCAACCTCATTTTAATAAAATACAATTGCCACATATAAAGCACTGTCTGCTTGGTGGTGAAAATTTTAATTTTGAAATTGCAAAAAGGTGGTTAAAATGTGTACCAAATGCACAAGTTCAAAATGTTTATGGTCCTACAGAAGCGACAATAAATACTCACATTTTTAATTTTTCGAATACAACACCTTTATCTAAAACATATCAAGGTGTAATTTCAATTGGTAAACCTTTTGGTTTAAATAAAGCTATTATTATCAATTCAAATAATGAAATTTTGAAGCCATTTGTAAAAGGAGAATTATGTTTAGGAGGCAGTCAAGTCACATTAGGGTATTTGAATAACCATGAAAAAGATAAAAACACATTTTTTTATTCAACAATCAATAGCGAAAAAATACGTTTTTATAAAACAGGTGATTCGGCATTTATTGATGAAGATGGTGATTTTATATTTTGTGGAAGAATAGATAGTCAAGTTCAAATACAAGGATACAGGGTTGAATTACAGGAAATAGAACATACTGCAAAAAAATTTAAAATGGCTTTAAATTATGCTGTTGTTTGTGTAAATGACAAGCAGGACTTGCCTATTATTTTATTGTTTTGTGAACAATTAGAAGTTGAAACAAAAAAGTTATTTAACTTTTTGAAAAATAAATTACCAGTATATATGATGCCTTCTCAAATAATTAATCTTCAAAATTTCCCGCTAACATCTAGTGGGAAAATTGATAAACTAGCGTTGAAAAAAGAGAAATTTTCAAATTAAATTTAACCAGAAATATGACCGTTGAGGAATGTAGTATAAGCAAAAATTTAATTGATTTTTATTTATCATGGAAAGAAAACCCATCAATTATTTTCAATGAAAATAATAAGGCGTTTTTGATTCAAAATAAAAAACATCTTTGGCCAAATTTGGTGGTTAACAAGGTTGGTGTTTCTTCTATAAATGAATTACTTAAATCGGTCAAAACCCTAACTCAAAAAAGTATCGTGTCTGCCTATTGGTTGATGGGTTTTGATATAGCAAAGGAGAATAATGCCGTTTTAAGAACAAATAAATTTAGACCTATTGAAAGTTGGACAGGAATGTTTTTAAATAAAAACAAACCATTTTCA
>JADWMI010000570.1 GCA_015767395.1 Bacteroidota bacterium
TAAAGAGCCAATACTTATCCAAAAAAACAAAGAATATTTAACATTTAATATTGAATCACTTAAAAGCAATTCAGAATAATAGAACATAATTGAAGCTATCACAAAAAGTTGCCCTAAAATCCAACTATCAACAAAATAATCCTTTCTAATATCCTTAAAAAACAAAACACTAATTGTTAAATATATTCCAAAAACAACAATCATTCCTATAATGTATTTTTTCTTTTTTGTGTTTTTTATTAAGCTTAAAAAAAAGAATAAGTAAAAAAATGAATTAACAGACCACCAAGCATTACTTAGAATCATTGCTCTAACATTATATGTTTCAATAACGTACCTTGACCCAATTTCATTAAAAAAAGAATACACTACAAAATACAACCATAATTTAAGCTGTAAATTATGACTGTACTTTTTATAATTTATTAGCCCAAAAAATAAAATTGCAGTATACAATAAAATGTACTTATATTTTTCCATAAACCCTACTGTAATACATTATTACAGAGATATAAAGCCATTTAGCCTCAAAAGAATTTTCATTTGAATACTGCAATAATCTCTGGTTCTACAAATCTATTCATTTAATTTGTTATTCAACCTACTCATCTGCTCACTCACTTTCTTCTTCACTCCTTTACCATAACTATCTTCAGTTATTGTAATACTACTATGCCCTAACAATTTTGATACAATCTCCATAGGCACATCATTATATAAAAGGACAGTAGATGCAAATGTCTTCCTTGCAGTGTGCGTAGTCAACCTTTTAGTAATTCCCAGAATACTTGATATTTCTTTTAAATATGAATTATATCGTTGGTTACTGCATACATCAAATACAACCTCAGAATTATCATCCGCATATTTATCAATCAATTCCCTAGCCTTTGGCAACAATGGAACACTTATATTCTTTTGTGTTTTCTCTCTTTTCATTTCAATCCATAGTTCACCATCAAAACCTTTTACGATATGTTGTTTTTTTAAATTCTTTATTTCATTGTAAGCCAATCCTGTATAACAACTAAATACAAACCAATCTTTAACTTGCTGTAATCTTGGTTGACTGAATTTATAAGTTTCCAATTGTTTCAATTCATCTACAAATAAAAACACAATCTCCTTCTTAATTCTTTTTGCTTTGTAAAGTATGAAAGGGTCCTTTTCCAAATAACTACCTGCCAGTGCCATTTTAATTGATTTTCTAAAACGCTGTATAATCTTATTTACTGTAGTTTGATTACAATGTTTCTCTACTTTCAAGTAATATTCAAACTCAGCTAGAAAGTTACTTTTCACCTCTTTTAAAGGCACATCCCTAGTTTTAAATTTCCATTTGATAAAACCTTGTATATGATTTTTTGAGTTTTCATATTTCTCCCAAGTAGCCAGTTTTAAATCTATCCCAATAAGCCTTTTAAGCTGTTTTAAGAAGGTTGAAAAATATTCAACTACATTGTATTCTTCAGCTGTCTTCTCGCCTTTAAACATGCTGTAAATATCATTTACATGAAAGTTACTTTCTTGAATTTGAAGCATTAAAAAAGCCTGACGAATTTTATTTTCTATCAGGCTTAGTTGCTTATTGATTAATGTGTTTTGCTCATTCGGTGGTTCAGCTGTTTGATGCTTGTTATTCCAAAATGACGGATTGATGAATAATCCTGTTGAAAATTCCTTTCTAATTTTATTGTAGGTGATTCTGCATTTTATTACAGATTTTCTTTTCTTTTTTTTTTGATTTATCTATATAAAACCTTATTGTAATTTTCATAGTTGTATTTTTTTTGTAAGAATTAAAAATGGGGCACCTTTTATAAAAGTGGGGCACCTCATAGGGCACCTTTTTCAGCAAATAAAGTTGGCAAGTTGGCATTTTGAAATAATAAGTATTGAAAATATATAATACAGCTAAACAAAGTAACAGTAAGGTTTAGGCATAAAAAAAGCCTTACAAACAC
>JADWMI010000571.1 GCA_015767395.1 Bacteroidota bacterium
AAATGGGTGCTGGTTTTGTCTTAACTTGTATTGCATATCCAAAATCAGATTGTACTATTTTAGTACATCAAGAAGATGAATTATACTAAGTATTTAAATAGAGATTACAAACAAATAATAATGTTTGTATTCTCTTAATTTTTGCTGTCCTACCAATGATCGTCGGGTTTGAGGTTGTAGCCAAGGAAAGCTCCACATAACACTAACAGCATCGTAGTGAGAAAGTGACGGTTACTATTTTTATTTTTATCAGCTACTTCCATACACACGTCTGTTGCACCAACGCTCATCGCTTTAACACGACGAATACTGTTTTTATATTCCCGTACTTTAATTGCAGCTAATGTAGCGTTTTTGGTTTCATCAGCATAAGCTGCTGGTGTTAAACAAAAAGCTAAAATTAAGAATACTTTACTAGCATATCTTATGTATGGTTGAATATTTTTTTTTACTTACCTTCCCGCGCGAAATGATTTCAATGGACATTAGAATATTTTCCTTTGTAAGTAATTAACCATAAAAATTTCCAGATTAACACTAACTTTCTAAATCTTATGCTGCTATTTTACAATCCTGGCATATTTAGATTTTTTAGGTAAGTTATATCAATTATTAGATCTTAATAATATTATACTAGATTCTACTTAAAATAACAGTATTAATATTGTTATTTTAAGTAGAATCTAGTATAATATTATTAAGCCCGGATAGCTCAGTTGGTAGAGCAGTGGATTGAAGATCCTCGTGTCTCCAGTTCGAATCTGGATCTGGGCATTTATTAAGAATTAAGAAATGTATTAAAAAATTTAGTGGGGTCATTTTGAAATGATAATTCTACCATACCTAATGGTCCATTACGATGTTTTGCGATTATTAGTTCAGCAGTAGTAACTTTTTCATTTTTTTCAACCATTGGATTATAATAATTTTCTCGATATAACATCAATACTAAATCTGCATCTTGCTCAATAGATCCACTTTCACGTAAATCAGATAAAACAGGTCGTTTATTAATTCGACTTTCAACATTTCGACTTAACTGGGACAATGCAATCACTGGTATTTGGAATTCTTTAGCAAGATTTTTAAGCGCTCTAGTGATTTGTGAAAGCTCTTGAACGCGATTTTCAGATTTTGATTTTGAGTTTAAAAGTAATTGTAAATAATCAATAACAATTAATCCAATTTTATTTTGTTCAAATAATATTTGTTTTATTTTAGACCGAATATCTTGAGTTGTTAAATTTGCTTGATCATCGATAAAAAACGGTAAGCGAGAATAATTTTGAATACTTTCTTTTAATTCATGCCAATCTTCTTTATATAAATTTCCAATTTTTAAACGGGTTTGACTTATTCCTGTTTCATTTGATAACAAACGATAGATTAATTGTTCTTTTGACATTTCAAGACTGAAAAATAATACTGGTACTTTATATTTTTTAAGTATATTTTCTGCAATATTTAAAACAAAAGCTGTTTTTCCCATAGAAGGTCTCCCAGCAAGGATAATTAAATCAGATTTTTGGAAACCTTGTGTTAAGCCATCTAAGTCATAAAATCCAGATGCTAATCCAGGTAATTCTGGTTTTAAAGCTTTTTCTTTTAATTCTAAGAAAATACTTGAAAATAATTCCGCAGTAGTTAGTTTCTTGTCCTCTATTAATTCATTTGTCAATTTAAATGATTTTTTTTCGAAATCATTCAAAATTTTTTCCAATGGAATGTTTGTAATATAAGCTGAATTAATTGCTTCATAACCTAAATTAATTAGTGAACGTCGTAAAAATTTATCTTGAATTAATTGAATATATTCTTCTAAATAAACTAAATTAGGAATTTGATTAAGAAGTTCTAATAAAACTTTTGTACCTCCAATTTTATGTAAACAACCAGTCTCTTTTAAAAAATCATTTACTGAAAATACATTTATAGGAAGTTTGTTCCTATACATTTCTACAA
>JADWMI010000165.1 GCA_015767395.1 Bacteroidota bacterium
TAATTCCAGTTTTTAGAATGAATTTAAAACTAAAAAAGAAAGATTTTTAATATCAGATTTAGATTGTTATTTTTGTTTTCTATTAAATATAAAATAACGTTCTATGGATAATCACTTTTCTAATTCAAATTTAAGTCAAAAACAACTTGATGTAAATCAAGGTATTTCAGTATATATTACGAAAGTATATAACTGGATGGCGGTGGCTTTGTTACTAACGGGTGCGGTGGCATATTTTACGGCTGGGTCAGAACAATTAATTCAACTTATTTTTGGAAATAGAATATTGTTTTTTGGTTTAATAATCGGTGAATTATTGCTTGTAGGATATCTTTCAGCACGTATTCATAAATTATCATCTTACAATGCTACATTGTTGTTTTTATTGTATTCAGCTTTAAACGGTTTGACCTTGTCTTTTGTTTTTATGGCTTATACCTCAGCATCAATAACTTCCACATTTATCATAACTGCAGGGACTTTTGGAGCCATGAGTGTGTATGGGTATTTCACAAAAAGTGATTTAACAAAAATCGGTAATTTGGCATTTATGGCTTTAATCGGAATTATTATTGCTTCAGTTGTGAATCTTTTTATGAAGAGTGAAATGATGTACTGGATTATTACTTATTTAGGTGTTGCTATTTTTGTAGCCTTAATTGCTTATGATACGCAGAAATTGAAAAGATTGGCCATGCAAGGTTTTGAAAATGAAGAGCACATGGAGAAAGGGGCTATTTTAGGAGCGTTAACCTTATATCTTGATTTCATTAATTTATTCCTATTTCTATTGAGAATATTCGGAAACAGAAAGTAGTTTTTTGAAGAAAAATCTGAAATAAATAACGATATTTACCAATATGATTATCTTTGTATTTCGTATTAATTGATATCAAAGTCCAATTAAATTGGCAATTATACAATAAGGTAAATGAAGAATTATAAGCCAAAAGGAAGGTTAGATGCATCGGCGTATATTGATGGTGTCTTAAAGGGAGATAGAGTGCTGTTATCAAGAGCAATTACCATTGTTGAGAGTAATTTAGAAAGCGACAAACTACTGGCAAAAGAGATTATTCAAGAAATTTTACCTTATTCTGGAAAATCAATTAGAATTGGTATTACTGGTGTACCTGGTGTTGGAAAAAGCACTTTTATTGAAGCTTTTGGGAAGTACTTAATCACACAAGGAAAACGCGTTGCAATTTTATCAATAGATCCCAGTAGTCAACGTTCTAAAGGAAGTATTTTGGGAGATAAAACACGTATGGAGGAATTGTCTGTAATGCATGAAGCTTATATTCGTCCATCTGCGTCAGGAGACACCTTAGGAGGCGTTGCGAACAAAACAGGGGAAACAATGCTGCTTTGTGAAGCAAATGGCTATGATGTTGTTTTAATTGAAACTGTGGGTGTGGGCCAATCAGAAACTGCTGTGCATGGAATGACGGATTTCTTTTTATTGTTGATGTTGTCAGGAGCAGGTGATGAACTACAAGGCATTAAAAAGGGTATAATGGAAATGGCCGATATGGTGGTGATAAACAAAGCTGATGGTGACAATGTCCGTATGAGTGAAATGGCTAAATTACAATATCAAAATGCCTTACATATTTTTCCGCAATCCGATTCAGGTTGGAGTCCAGTAGTAAGTACAGCTTCTGCCATTAAAAATATTGGTATTTCAAATGTTTGGGATGAAGTTTCTAAATTCAAACGACTGGTTGATGAAAATGGTTATTTTGATAAAAATAGAAACCATCAGCAAATAGACTGGATGTATAACAATATCAATGAAGAATTAAAAAACCTTTTCTACGGTTCAAAAAATATAAAAAACCATCTTTCAAATTTAGAAAAACAGATTATTTCGGCGAAAATTTCTCCAGTAAAAGCTGCTGAAATTATGATTCAGGAATTTAAAGATTCGTTTTAGGTGAGTGTTTGAAGCTTA
Organism: Bacteroidota bacterium; assembly: GCA_015767395.1. The sequence goes on from JADWMI010000165.1 coordinate 1,955, forward strand.
TTCTTCTTATGTGTCATTTCTTTGAAAACAGGAATCTATAACTACAATCAATAAATCAACAAACCTTAATGGCCTGGGAGAATAACATTTGACTTTTGGGCAAACCTTATAGGTTCGGTTTTCTGCTACCTTCTTTCTCTGGATTCCTGCCATCACCGGAATAACAATATAATTATTCTCTCGAATTTATCAATTGTTCTAAAACCATTTCCACCCCTTGCTCATCATTACTTTTGGTATGATAGTTTGCTATGTTCTTTACATTTGGATGTGCATTTTCCATTGCATAACTAAAATCGGCCAATGCTAACATTTTTAGATCGTTGTTGTAATCACCAAAAACCATGGTTTCTTCTTTGGTAATGCCTAATTTGTTTTGAAGAATGTTTAAAGCAAAACCTTTATTGGCATTGTTATGTGAAATATCCAACCAATGTTCGCCAGAAACAATTACTTGCAGGTCATTTTCTAGTTGTTTTACCGCAGGATAAATATGTGTTTCGGAGCAATCAAAATGATAAGCTGCTATTTTAAAAAAGGTGTCTTCAGTAATTTCTGTTAAATCATCTACAAGTCTATATTCAGAATAATAGTTTTTGAACATATTGATAAACTGTTCATCTTTGGTTTCAATATAAGCTGCATTTTTTCCACATAAAACAATATAAACGTTATCTAATGCTCGTAAAATATTGATGGTTCTTGAAATGTATTCTAAAGGTAATGCTGACGTAAATAATTCTTGATTGCCGTGTTTTGCAAAAGCCCCATTTTCTGCAACAATGGTTATTTCATTTTTTATGTCCTCAAATCTATCGACAATGCTAAAATATTGTCTTCCACTTGCAGCTATAAATCGAATATTGTGTTTTTTTAATTGGTGATATGCTTCGAAAAAGCGATCGCTTACTTCACTTTTAGAGTTCAGTAACGTGCCATCCATATCGGTAACAACCAATTTTACTTTTGAAAAATCCATAGTTATTTTTGAATTGCAAAAATAGCAATCAAAATAACTTTAGGGTTTCATTTGCGTTAAATTATTTAATAATTCGCCTTGTTGGAATTGGCGCAGAAATCCCTTCCTCTTTTAATTTCTTAAATAGTTTTAGAGCTATGGTATGGTCGGTATTAAGTGTGTCCGAAAATGTTGTCCAATACATCAATGCAAAGTCTAGATTTCCGTCTTCGTTATACCCATAAAAATATGTTTCTGGAGCAGGTTCTGCATATGTTTTTTCATTTTCAGCAGCAATTGAATTGAATAATTCAATTACCTTTTCGGGATCAGCATCTCCTGAAGTTTTCATTAAAATTTTACTTCTTCTGTCTCTATTTGTAAGGGTCCAGTTAATTACTTTTTTAGAAATTAAATCACCATTTGGTATAATTGCTTCAGCGCCTGTATAGGTTCTAATATTACTTGATCTAACACCAATATTAGTAATAATTCCTTTTTCTTGATCTACTTCAATAACATCACCTAAATTAACAGGCCTTTCAAAAGCAAGTATCAATCCGGCAACAAAATTAAGCACTACATTTTGCAAGCCAAACCCAATACCAACACCCAATGTACCAATAATAAATCCTAGCTTACTTAGATCTATTCCTGCAGCCGACATTCCAACATAAAATCCAATTGCTATTAAAATAATTCTTAATAGTAATGAAATTGCTGGTGCAACGCCTCTTGGAAGCGTTTTTATCATCCATTCATCTTGAAATATAGAAGCGGCCAATTTAGCTAGTAACAATGTTATGATAAAAATGCTTGAGAAGGCCAAAATCCCTCCTAATGAAATAGTCATTTCACCTATTTGCCATTTTATTAATAAGGTTTCATTTATCCATTCCAAAATGGTGTTATAAATACCAAAACCAGCTAAGGAGAAATATACCCAAAACAAAAACCCCATCCAATATAAGATTGGTTGGAAACGTTGATTCGTGGCATCTACCATAGTAGACAAAGTTTGAATATTTGAAGATTTTTTAAGTTTAAAAAGTATAATCACCAGGCCGGTTATCACTTTAACTATTAAATAAACAATTAAGGCAAATATGGTTGAAAAGAAAATTCCGGTTACAACAAATTCAGAAAGACCAACCATTCCAATAACATTCGCAATAATAGCGAGTATTAGCATAACCATATAAATAACAGCAAGTTTTGTAAATAGATTGTGAATTCGATCAAAACGTTCTGGATATTCGTTCATTATTGCTCTTGCCTTTTTTAGTGCAAAAAATATGATGACTGCTTCAAAAATTGTTAATAGTCTTGAAGTAAATTCCTCATGTAAATGGTAAGTAGCAATTATTTGAATTATGAATACAAAGAATAATAATAGTAAGGGGAGTCTAAATTTATTGACAGTTAATTTTGGTAATAAAAAAACAGTACCCAAAATGACTAAAAAAATATGGATTTCTCTAAAAATAGGAATCAATCCGTCATAAAAATAGGCAGTAACTAAAACACCAATAACAAGTGCAGCAGAAAACGGATGCGTTACAATTACTTTTGCTTCTTTCTCAATGGGGTTTGTTAATGTGTTAATAGCGACTTTCCAAGATTTGTTTACTGAAATCATTAGAATAATAAGTAGCAGAATAAAGAATATCTGGAGTATTAGTGCGTTTTTTTTAAAGATTAAAAAAGTTTTGAGTTCGCTTAAGTTGGTAATTAGTTCTTGTTTAATTGAAGTTTCGGGTATGATTTTATTATCAATATTTTGATCACCAGTATTTTTAGTAGTAGTAATTTCCCATATTGGCAGCGCATCAAGTGTGAAATATTCTTTTTTTAATTCTTTTTCTACTGAATTTATTTCATGGGTAACTTCGTCTATAATGAGTATCAATTCTGTAATGTTATTTTGAATTAAAAAGATGTCATCAAGTCGTCCAAGGGATAAATCCATGACCTCTTGTAGTTTGGAAATCATTGAATTTAAACTTTTTGAAACATCAGAAGAATTACCTTCTGAAACTAATTTTTCCTTAGTTTGTTTCCATTTTTTTATTTCTTCACTTAATTCATCATAAATTTCACTAACGTTTTCTGTACGATCTTTAAGGGTTTCTTGATAATCTTTAAGGGTGGAGTGGTAGTTTTTCCAAACCAACTTTATAGTTTCTAATTCTCTTTTATCAATATTTTTAAGTTGCTCAAACACCTCCTTTTTTTTAGCCGTTATTTCAATAGTTACAATTTGTAATAAAGAATCAACTTTGCTAACATTGGCACTTGGTTTTAGGATGTTTTTTAAATTAAGAATTCGAAGACCTAATTTTTCAGTTTGATTTGAAATGTCATCAATTGAAATAGCTTCAATTTCGGTTTCCTGTTGTTCAGCCTCTTTTTTCTCCTCATTTTGGGCATTTATACCGAAAACAACGAAAAGGGAAATGCATAAAAATAATGTAAGAGGATTTTTAAATTTTAGATTTATTCCGTTTTTCATTTGATGCGGTTTTAAGAAAATGAAGTTACTATTTTTTTTGAATTCTTTAAATTAAAATTTAAACCCAAAAAAAAAGCCCAACATTTTAATAATGTTGGGCTTTAAAATATAATAATTTAGAAACTTATTCTTGCTCTAAATATTTCTCCATAATTGTAATGGCAGATTCTGAAATTACCGATCCAGGGCCAAATACAGCAGCTACTTTTCTTGCGAATAAGTAATCGTAATCTTGCGCTGGAATAACCCCACCTGCAAATACCATAA
>JADWMI010000572.1 GCA_015767395.1 Bacteroidota bacterium
TCTTACCTATTTCAAAACTAACTTAACTAACTAATTTTTTATAACATAGTCTATAGGGCACCTCTAAAAGCTCATTTCTTTTAAAAAACTAAAATAATGATTAAGGTGTTAGGCATTTATTTTTTGCAATCCACTCTAAAATCCACTTCTTCATTGACAAAGTTAGGCCATAAGTTCAGTTTTATAACTTGACAAATTGACCCATTTTACAGGGTAAATTGACTTTTAATAGGATTCCAGGCCCTGTTCCACTTTTTTTAAATATTTTGGACTGTTTCCTATTGCCTCAGTACTAATTAATGTCTATTAAAACTTATTTATTTCGTAGGAATTGCCTGTTGTTTTTGCTTTTGATCTTGTTTTATTATGTGAAGACACAGGAGTCTTTTGAGTTCGAAAGATTTGATTCTTTTAATGGCCTTTCTGACAATGAAGTCATTTGATAATATTAAGACTTACTTTCAATCAACCCTTTCTTAAATTCATCTAATATTTCTACAGCATATTCTAAATCCCAATCTTTATTCCTAATCCATTGTTTTGCAATAGCTGATTTTTTGGCTTCTACAACATTGTCGTTTATCGTTTTTAGAATTCGATCGTTAATTGCTTCCGAAATATTTAAAAAATGGCTTGATTTTCTACCAAGTACTCTTGCAGCAATTTTGAGTTGGTCTATATCATCTTCTTCAGGAAAAGTATCATTATGGTGTTCTACTATTTCATCAAAATTTAATTCGAAATAATGTTCTATTATTCTTAAAATATCAAATAAATCACTGTCGCGTTCTTCAGGCCTATCACTCCAAGCAATTAGTTTTAAAATTATCATTCCTGGTAATGATGGTATTTGGATAGATTTTTCTTCTATTTGAACAGATGTGGATTCATTTAATACTTCGCTAAACCCTAAAACGTGTAAGTCTATACTTCGTTCATTGAAATTTTCGGTAAACTTTTCTTCAATTTCTCCAAATGGTAGTAAATCAACCACAATATTGAAATTGTCATTATAAAATGTCCAGGGTGCTTCTACTTTATTAAAGCCGAACTTTTCTAGTTCTATAGTGATTTCTTCAAACTCTTTTCTTGAAGAAATCATTATTGCAAAATCTATATCTTTTGTTCCACGACTTGGCTTTATGCCATCTTTTAGTAATTCTAGTGCAATTGCATTTGCTCCAATTAAGTAATAGGGCACATTTAGTTTTAGCATTACCTCATCTATACAATCAAAAACTTCTTTGAAGTAGGGAATCGCTAGTTCCTTATATGTTTGGTTGGATGTACTCATTGAAAATTAGTTTAGCGGTTTCATTGCTTCTTTTGTCATCATTAATCATTAAATCTGCATACACTAATTCCTTTGGAGCCGTGTTACTCTTAAAATTAGTTGTCCAAAACATATCGTACACCCATATATCACCTTCTTCATCTGGTAACAATTTATAATTTATCATTAAATCTCTTATTGTTTCTTTTGTGTACAAAATAAATTTCTCTGGACGTAAATAATTGGTTATAATATCTCCTGCAGGTTCACCGCCCCATACTGTTTTTTCTGTATTGAGTTGTAATTCTCTCCAATCTTGATTTCTGTTTTGAAATCTAAAGCGTTGTTTATAAATGGTAGGTCTTAATGTTTGGTCGAATTCAGCAATCCACTTATTCAGTAGTTCTTCATAATTGTTAATCACATATTCATTTTTATTTAGTTTTAAAATGAAATTATTTTCCAATAGACCATTTATAATTAATGGAATGTTACCTAACGCAACATTTGTAATATCTGCAATATCTCTTTGTGTTTGATTGATTAGTTGTGGATCTAACAAGAAATTAAATACTACCTTTAATCCTGTTTTGGTAAATGCCCTATTCCCTTTTTCCTTTAGAGTTTTTGTTGTTTTATTTGCGTCTATATAAAGAAATATATCATCTTTATTAATATACACATT
>JADWMI010000573.1 GCA_015767395.1 Bacteroidota bacterium
GATTAAGTCTGATGCTTTTAAAAATAATGTTTCTTCTTTGTTTTATTCGCTTTTATAATCCGAATTTAAAGCGTCTAAAACAACTTGTGTAATATCACTTTCTTCCTTGCCAAACATAACGCTTCCGGCTTCATTGCTCCCTAGAATAAAGCTATAGCCATTGGTTTTTCCATAATTACCTACGAAATTTTTAACTTTATTAACTAAAGAGTCATTTGTAGATTGGCTTTCTTGAGTGATTTGTTGTTGTTCAAATTGAACTCTTTGAGAAAGAACTTGCTCTTTTTGTTGTAGCTCTTGAGACAGCTTTTGTAAATTTTCTTGAGACATATTTCTTGCCTGTATCTCAGCCTCATTAATTTCTAATTGAAAAGATTGTCTTAAACTATCTGTTCTTTTTTGAAATGCACTAATTTTTGTTTGAAGCCTTGCTTCCAAATCAATTTTTTCTTGATATTCATTAATTAATTTTCCGTTGTCAACATATCCTATTTTTTGCTGTTCACAAGATGTAAAAAGGCAAACGGTTAATATAATTACAAAAAGATTTTTCATTTTAATTAAATTTTAGTTTTTGCAAATGTAAAAAAGATGATGGTTAATTTCCTATTTATTTTTAATCATAATCAAAGCTTATCGTTTTAATTTAATTAAATCAATCAAATCTATTGTTTTTGAGCCCAAATAAAGCCTTTTAAGCTCTTTATTGATTTGCTATGGGTGTTTTATTGTCTATCTAGTAATAAACCTGGAATAAGCCTTAAAAATAGTTTTTACTTGTTTTTAATGAGGTAAATTAAAGACGAATACTCTTTAGAATTAATCGCTTTTATATTTGAGAGAAGTCCAATATAAAATGCTTTAAAAATATTCATTGAGCCTGATTTATATTTTTCAGAAAGTAAACTCACGTAAAAAGCATCAAATTTCATAGGAAGCGTTTTCTTAACGGCCATATCTGTGCGGCTGAATAATCTTGAAATCGAATTTTGAGAAAAGTGCCAAAGGTGCCTTGGCGTGTCATACCCTGCCCAAAACTCATTATAATGTTTAGCATCATAACTTTTGTAATTTGGAACAGCAATAATTAAAGTTCCTTTATCTTTAAGGAGCTTTTTAAAAACAACAATATGATCTTCTAAACTCGGTAAATGCTCAAGTACATGCCAAAGCGTAATGACATCAAAACTTTTTTCCTTTAATTGTAATAAATGCTCAATTTTATAAACAGAATTATTTGTTTTCTTATTTGCTATGTCACGTGCTTGATCGTTTGGCTCAATACCTAAAACCTGCCAGCCATTATTTTGCGAGGTTTTTAAAAAATCTCCAGTGCCACAACCAACATCTAAAAGGGTATTCCCTTGGGAAGAAAACGAGTTTATTAATTTTAATTTCCGTTTTAAAGAAATGTTTCTAATAATTTGATAAGCCTTTTCAAACGTATTTCGCTTGGCATCTGTATGCGAAATGTAGTTTTCACTATGATAATAATTGGGTAATTTTTCATCAGATGGCCTTGGAGAAGTTTCCAGCATTTCTAAAGATTCATTAAACAGCAAGTTAAAATCTTCTCCTGAAACAGAATAATCTTTTGTTTTTAAATATGTCTTTTTATTCGTCATGAAGTAAAGAATGTTCCACGTGAAACTTTAAGTAACTACCTTCCCATGTAAACCAATAATACAGAGATGTCATTGGGTGAAACGCCACTAATTCTAGAGGCTTGTGAAATACTGGTTGGTTGAATATTTTTAAGCTTTTCTCTCGCCTCAAAACTCATCGATTTTATTTTTGAATAATCAAAATTAGCAGGGATTTTAAGATTTTCGAGCCTATTCAACTTATCAGCATTGTTTTTTTCTTTTTCGATATATCCGGAATACTTAATTTGAATTTCAGCCTGTTCTATTATCTCTCTGTCTAAACTTTCGCTATCTAAATAAGCTTTAACAGA
>JADWMI010000574.1 GCA_015767395.1 Bacteroidota bacterium
TTTTGGAAGTTGTGGCTTTTTGTTAAAATGAACAAATTACAAAACGTCTCATTGTAAAAAGAGCTTATATAAATATCTAATTATATTTTTTAGTAGCTTCAATAGTTGCTGAAACTATATAATTTTCAATTTCCCTTCCAGGAGACCAGTCTTTTATAAATTCTCTACTTTCATATTTTGGTTCAATTATTATTTCAATAAAACCTGAATCACTAAGAATGTTTTTTAAGTCTTCAATTGATGATGCACCTGACACACATCCTGAATAAAGTGATGGGTCGTATTTTAAATCATCAGGTAAAGATTTAAATAAGACAATATCGGAAATTGCTAATTTTCCACCGGGTTTTAAAACTCTAAAAGCTTCAACAAAAACCTTTTCTTTCTCAGGAGATAGATTTATCACACAATTTGAAATAATGACATCAATTGTTGAATCCGCTACCGGAAGATGCTCAATTTCACCTAATCGAAATTCTGTATTATTATAATTGCCCTTTTCAGCATTATTTCTTGCTCGTGAAATCATTTCAGGAGTCATATCAACCCCAATCACTTTCCCTGTGTCTCCAACACTTTTTGATGCCAAAAAACAATCAAATCCACCACCGCTACCAAGGTCCAAAACAGTTTCTCCTTTTTTGAGCGCAGCTATTGCTTGAGGGTTGCCACAACCCAGTCCCAAATTTGAGCCTTTTGGTACATTTTTATATTCTTCGGGTTTATAACCCAAATTATCTGAAATGGAATCATTAATATCTGATTTTGAAGCGCCACAACATCCAGACTGACTATTTTTTATCACTTCATCCAATAAGGCGACTTTTTTGTAGTTCTCCATTACCGATTCTCGTATTTTATTTTTTGAAATTTTTTCCATTGTAAAATATTTTAAAATTAATTGTAATTAGCGAAGTATTAAATAAACAAAAGTCTCTCAATTTGAAGACCCTTAATTTCTGCTTTATTGATTAACAGAATCTGCGACTTGAAGCAAACCTGCTTCTATTAGCACTACATCTATCCCTAGTTGAGAATTCTCTAATACTTCTTTGATTAGTTGCTTCTTGGTTTACGCTTTTTGAGTGTTTTGTGTTTTTCATGGTATAAGTTTTAAAATGAATAAATTAAAAATCACTACCAAGACTATTTCAAACCAAAAAAGACGCAATATTTATCAACTTTTTTTTCTTAGCGTCTTCTGAACTGGTTTACAAACGCTTTTTAGTTCTAAAGAAATTAGATTTCCTTTTTCATCTTTTTCTAAATTACTACATTCAATAATTTTCTCTTTCAAAAGTATTCTGGCTCTTTGTATTCTACTTTTTGTTGCTGTTAAACTCAAATTTAATTTTTGAGCAACTTCTTTTTGTTTGAGCTCGTCAATATCAGACAGTTGTAACGGGATTGCGTATTTGTCGGGCAACAATTTCATTAGTGGCTTTATAATTTTATCGGCCTCTTGAATAACGGTATGTTCATCATTGTCATAGCTTTCAGGAATAATATTGGTGAAATTATGCTGCTTTTTTAAATAATCAACGGTTGTATTATGAGCAATTTGAAACATCCATGACCTAACATTTTTAATTTTAATAGTTGAGCAACAAGAATTGTAAATCTTCATCAATACTTCGTGAGATAAATCGTTTGCTACATCTTTATTTTTAACTTTTTTTAGAATATAATACTTTAAGCCATTTTTATATTCGAGCCAAAGTGAAGAAATTTCTGAATATTTTTTTAGCTCAGTCATTTTTTAACTTATTTTAATCTTTTAAACAAACATCTGTTACCCAAACTTACTTATTTTTAAATAAACACTGGATAAGCTGGTCAAATGCAATAAATTCAAATAGTTTTAGACTCTATTATTCTGTAATTGTATAGGAAGCTGTCGCGTGGGTGCTGGCTTGACTCCTTTCAGTCGTCGGACCAGAATGGGGATGCC
>JADWMI010000575.1 GCA_015767395.1 Bacteroidota bacterium
GAAACAAACTCATTCATAATGGTATGGCTACCCAATCTATTTTTTGGTGCGCTAGCAATCTATTTATACTTTAAAAATGCTAAAAACTGAATTAAATAACTACCTACATCTCCACTTACTTGTATTTATTTGGGGATTTACTGCCATATTAGGAGCTTTAATTAGTATCAATGCCATTCCATTAGTTTGGTATAGAATGTTAATAGCTGCCATTTTGATTTTTTTTTATATTTTGATTATAAAAAAACCCTTTAAAATTTCCTTAATTGCAATGGCTAAATTTATAATTGGCGGTATATTGATAGCAGTTCATTGGATTTTCTTTTTTACAGCGATAAAAATTGCCAATGTTTCAATTGCACTGGTTGCTATGAGTACCGGTGCTTTATTTGCATCCCTTATTGAACCATTTTTTTTTAAAAGAAAATTGATTTTGATAGAATTGCTATTTGGTTTAATAGTGATCTCTGGATTGTACCTTATTTTTAATGTTGAAACTGACTATACTCTCGGTATTTTTTATGCCTTAATTGCCTCATTTTTATCTGCCTTATTTACTGTTTTGAACGGGTTATATATTAAAAAACATGATGCCGTTCTAATTTCATTCTATCAATTAATTTTTGGAGTAATTTTTATAACCATTTTCGTTTTATCAACGACTGGTTTTAAAATTGAAAACTTCACATTGACTAGTTCAGATATTCTATATCTATTTATATTAGGTAGTATTTGTACGGCATATACTTTCATCGTTTCTGTACAGATTATGAAATACTTAACGCCATATACTATGATGTTGACAGTAAATCTAGAGCCTGTATATGGTATTATATTAGCTGTAATAATATTTGGTGAAAAAGAAAAAATGAGTCCCCAATTTTATGTTGGAGCTTTAATTATTCTAATTACCGTTATCATTAACGGAATATTAAAAAATAAAAAAATTACATATCCTAACATTCAAAATTGATAAGTTAGTATATTTGTTGTCACATCCAAATTTTAAAAAATGGAATATTTAGATTTTGAATTACCAATTAAGGAGTTAGAAGAACAACTTCATAAATGTGAATTAATTGCTGAAGAAAGTGATGTTGATATGACCGAGAGTTGTAAAAATATTGAAAAAAAATTGCAAAAAACTAAAAAAGAAATTTATAAGAACTTAAGTGCCTGGCAAAGAGTTCAGCTTTCTCGCCATCCGAATAGACCGTATACGCTGGACCACATTAATGCTATCGCAGGTGAAACTTTTATGGAATTACATGGTGACAGAACTGTTAAGGATGACAAAGCAATGATTGGCGGACTTGGGAAAATTGGGAATCAATCATTTATGTTTATTGGGCAGCAAAAAGGCTATAATACAAAGACTCGACAATATAGAAATTTCGGAATGTCTAACCCTGAAGGATATAGAAAAGCATTGAGGTTAATGAAAATGGCCGAAAAATTCAACATTCCCGTGGTGACTTTATTAGATACTCCAGGAGCGTACCCAGGTTTAGAAGCTGAAGAACGTGGACAAGGTGAAGCTATAGCACGTAATATTTTAGAAATGACACGATTGAAGACACCTATTATAACCATTGTAATTGGTGAAGGAGCTTCTGGTGGCGCACTAGGAATAGGTGTTGGAGACAGAGTTTATATGATGGAAAATACTTGGTATACAGTTATTTCTCCAGAATCGTGTTCTTCAATTTTATGGAGAAGTTGGGAACATAAAGAAGAAGCAGCAGAAGCATTAAAACTTACTGCTGAAGATATGAAAAAGCAAAAATTAATTGACGGAATTATTAAAGAACCTCTTGGTGGTGCCCATCATGATAGAGTTAGTGCTTTCAAAGTTGTTGAAAAAACAATTCTAAAAGCGTATGATGAACTGAAGGATTTATCTGAAGTGGAATTGGTTAAAAAACGAATGGACAAGTACGCTAATATG
>JADWMI010000576.1 GCA_015767395.1 Bacteroidota bacterium
CCATTACTTTTTTCAATATCAACAGCTGTTATTTTTGTCAATCCATTAATTAAAACAACACCATCATTTAAATAACCTAAGTACATCATTTGATCAGAACTTAGTGTAGTAACCATACCATCCGCTGGTAGCTCAGTTGATAATACTTTGGCTCCAAGTACGTGGTATAATAAAACTGGCGTTAAAGCATCTTTATCTAAACCATCAAGAGATGTGATTCCTGCAGCAACAAACGCTGCATTATCTGGAGCAAATAGTGTTAAATTATCAGCGGTAGAAACGGTTTCTAACAACTCAGCTTTTTGAAGCGCCGCCACTAAAATTGTATAATCTGGATCAAAAACAATTACTTCTGAAATGGTTCCAACAGCAGCTGAAGCATAAGAAGGCAGTAACACGCCATCAATAGCATGAATTACACCATTTATTGCTTTTACATCTGCTAAAATTACTTCTGAATCATTTATCATAACACCATTGCTAACATCAACAGTTAAATTTTCGTTAGGTAATAATGTAGGAAGCAATCCGTTTGTTAATTCCGTTGACATAGTAGCTCCAGCTACAATATGATATTGTACTATTTCTTTTAATAAACCTACAGGTAAATCATCTATACTATTTTTACCTAGAGCTGTTAAAACAGCCGTAAATGCATCATTGGTTGGGGCAAAGACTGTTAAGTCCGACGTAGGGTCATTTGCTGCTGTTAATAAATCAGACAATTCAGGCTTTGACAAAGCACTTACTAAAATTGAGAAATTAGGGTTAGATGCTGCAATTTGAACAATGGTTTGTGGTGCAAAATCTTCTGGTAACAACACTTCATCTATAATATGAATTACACCATTACAAGCCTCAATATCGGCAGTAGTAACTTTAGAACTTCCATTCAGCGTAACCATTCCACCAGAAATATCAACATCAATTGATTGCCCGGATAATAAGGTAGCAACTGCTCCATTGGATAATTGTGATGAAGTTACTTTACCACTAACTACGTGATATTGTAATAGAGCCGTTAATAAAGAAGGTGTACTTATAATATTGTTTAATATCTGAGGGTCTAATTTTGCAAACGCCTCATTGGTAGGAGCAAAAACAGTAAATGGCCCTCCCTCTGCTAAAACCGAAGTTAGGTCAGCGGCAACAATAGCACTTACTAAAGTAGACAAATCTGGCGCAGACTGAGCAACTTCAACAATATTTTCACAGGGTGGTTCCACATCATCGTCGTCATCATTACAACTTACAATAAATAAGGACATTGAGATCATAAATATAGAAAACATGACTCTTGCATGCTTTTCTAAAATTGAGTTTAAATTTTTCATTTTAAATAATTTTACGTTTAACTGATTTTATTTTTGATTAAACAAATATATGGATAATTTTTATATTTTGTTTATCTTTCTGTGTTTTTCTTTAAACAATAATTATTTGAAACATAACAAACAAGTACTTTAACTCTTTTAAACAAAGGGATAACAGCTGTTTGAATTTATTGAAATAAATTTAAAAAAATACTCTTTTAGTTACCGTTTTTACATATATCATTAAACAAAACAAAGATTAACACAAACCAAAAGAACATAAAAACGACTCATTTTAAATGGTAATCATGCTTGTTAAAATGTAATATAATTTATGACTTGGAAATAGAAATCTTGAAATTTGTTTTCTAATTTTTCAAACTTTGCTTAAGCGCTTGAAGTGGTTTCTCTGAATTAACAAGTTTGGTTATTAACTGGCTTCTTACAATTTCAATATTTTCACTGAAATATAACGACCATCTGTCATTTTTAAACAACAATTTAATTTGCTTTAACCTTTTTTGAGCCAAAGCTAAAGTCATTAAAAAATGTATTGCTGGAGTATTATCCTTTATTCTATAAATTTTTACTTCACCATTTTTGGGATCAACTTCTATATAAAAAGCTTTTTC
>JADWMI010000577.1 GCA_015767395.1 Bacteroidota bacterium
ACTACTCCGATTATTTTATTAAACAAGCCAGTGACTTACAGTTAATTGAAGCTGTATTACTTTGTTATGAGAATTTCAAAGCCATTAAAAAAGGCAGTACCATAAAAGAAAAAGAAGATTAAGCATAAAAAAAAGCGACCAATTGGTCGCTTTTTTTTATGCTTATTGATATTATTGGTTTCCTAAAATAATAGGCATTCCACTTTTACCACTTCCAATAACTATTACTTTGCTATTTGGAGAATTTGATAATTCTAAAGTAGCTTCAATACCTTTATCTCTTAAAATTAGATCATTTAATGAAGCACTTAAAATACGGTTAGATTCTGCTTTACCTTCCGCTTCAATAATTACTTTTTCAGCTTCTTTAGCAGCTGTAACCAATCTAAATTCATATTCTAAAGATTCTTGTTCTTGTTTTAACTTACGTTCAATAGCATCCTTAATAGTCGGAGGTAATGTTACATCACGCACCAATACTTCGTTTAATTGAATGAATTCATCGTCTAAAATTAATTTAGTTTCTTCAAATATTTCATTTTGAATCACATCTCTTTTACTTGAATATAACTGTTCTGGTGTATAACGTCCAACAACACTACGAGCCGCAGATCTTAGTGCTGGCTTAATAATTCTTTCTAAATAATTCTCACCAATTTGTTGGTGGAGTTTACCTAAATCTAAAGGTTTTGGTTTAAACCATGTAGAAGTTTCTAATAAAATATCCAATCCGTTTGAAGAAAGCACTTTCATTTTTTCATACAATTCTTGTTGACGCACTTCGTAAACTATTACGCTATTCCATGGTGCAACAACATGAAATCCTTCACCTAAAGGTGGTTGATCTGTTACTACACCGCCATCAAAACGTTTCCACAGAACTCCTGCTTCACCGGCATCAATTGTAACCGTTGATTTTGACAAAAATATAATTAATACAATACCTCCTAAAATTAGTGGCATTAAAGTTTTTGGTAATTGTAACTGTCCGCTATTACTCATCTTTATTTAATTTTTAAATTTTATCAAAAATACGAAATAGAATTCATTAAAAAGGTGCTTTCAACCAATTTAATAACTTACCATTTCACTACTTTCAACAATATTAATAATATTCAAATGTTATTTAAAAATATGTATTACCCGGTAAATTACAAGCATTACTAGGGTTTTCAATAAACTAGAATTTATTAATGACTGTGCTCTGTTTCTGCTTTTCCTTTTTCGGCCAACAGAAAATAAGCACCATTTCCTACAATTTTTGTTTTTTCAGGTAATGCTTCTAATAATTTCACTGCTACAAACCCATCACTCTTAATACCTGTTACAACTTCAACTTGTTCAAATTCAACACCTCCTTCTACGTATTCCTCTTCTATCTTAATAAAAATGAAAGATTTTTCTTCTTCTCTAACTATAGCTTGTTCTGGTAAAACATTGGTCAGCATATTTTCAACTATAATTTTTCCTTGAATATACATACCTGATGTTAGGACTTTATTTTTAGTGGTAATTTTTGAATGAATGTGAGCTGCCTTTGGATTTTCTTCAAAAGCAGGACTTATTGCATATATTTCACTTTCAAGCTCAAGACCAGAAAGACTAGAAGTAGTAAAAAATACTTTTTGACCTATTTTAACTTGACTAATATCTTTTTCGTACACCATAAAATCGGCGTGAACCTTATCATTATCAACAATTTCAAAAACTTTAGAAAGTGGCTCAACATAAGCACCTATATTGGTTTGAACTAAGCTAACAATACCGTCAATAGGAGATACAACATTCATTGTTTCATAAATTATACCTTCTGCTATTTTTTCTGCATTAAGGCCTAACATTTTAAGTTTCACTTTTAACGATCCAACAATGGATTTACTTGTTTTATATTCGGCTGTTACTTTTTGAAATTCTCTACCAGACCCTACTTTTTCCTCATACAGT
>JADWMI010000578.1 GCA_015767395.1 Bacteroidota bacterium
GCGTATGTGCCTCAAGTGTATAAAACTTGGAAAACAAAGTCGGCTGGAAATATTTCGTTAACCATGTACATTGCTATGTTTATAGGAATTATTTTATGGTTAATTTATGGAATACATTTAAACAGTTTAGCCATGATTGTTGCTAATATTGTTACGGCTATTTTAACATTGATCATTCTTGTTTTTAAAATTCGTTATAAATAATGAAATTCAAAAAAAACACCAACTACAATGCTCGAAAAGCCCATAGATACCTGGGTGTTTTTATTGGGATTCAGTTTTTATTTTGGACACTTGGAGGTTTGTATTTCAGCTGGAACAATATGGATGATGTTCACGGTGAAACATTGCTAAAGCAAGATAAAAAATATTTTGAAAATGTTAATTTTGAATTCATTCAGAAGGGAATAGCTGTTTTAAAAATGGATCAAAAAATTGATTCAGTACATTCTGTAAAAATAATTGAAGCTTATGGAGAGCCAATAGCACAATTCAAATACTTTCAAAACCACCACATAAAAACACAATTAATATTCGTTAAAACCGGAAAATTAAGACCACCTTTTTCAGGTCAAGAATGCCTAGAACTGGCAGAAAAAAGACTGATAAAACCAATACCAATAATAAAGGCAGAATTATTAAATAAACACAGTACAAATAGCCATCATGAATATAGAGGGAAACCACTTCCTGCCTATGCTTTTACTTTAGATCATTCTACAAATACAACCATTTATGTTTCAACAGAGCTGGGTCAAATAATAAGTGTTAGAAACAATAACTGGCGACGTTTTGATTTTTTGTGGATGTTGCATACCATGGATTATTCAACAAGAGATCATATTACAAATTGGGTGCTAAGAATTTTTTCAATTTTAGGAATACTTACCATTTTTTCTGGATTCTTTTTATTTTATAAAACGTCTACCACTATTAGAAGCGTTGCTAAAAGGTTAAAGAAGTAAAATAGCATAGGGCGAAATAGTTGGTGGTATAATTATTGGAGAACCCATTGATATTATTGCTTATATTTACCTTAATTATAACAAATGAAAATCAAGCATCTTTCGTTACGGATCAGAATATTTTTGGCCATGATATTGTTAATATTAATGGCTTCAATTTTAATTGCAGCCGTTACCATTTATCAATACAAAGAACAAACCAAAGAATACAATCAGGGAAGATTAGACAGAAAAGAAGAATCTGTAAAGGCGTCCATAAATTATTGGTTTAGTAACGGAAATACATTTCCGCTGATACCAGAAAATTTACCCCATATTTTTAAAGATAAGATCTTCGAAATTTCAGATATTGATAATTTAGAAATTAATATTTATTATTTAGATGGCAACTTGGCGATAAGCTCACATTCAGGTTTTGTAAAAAGTGTGGCACCCGCTGTTTTAAGCGATTCTATTATAAGTAAAGTCTCCAAAAATTACCCTCATAGACATGTAATTACGCAAGTAATGGAGGGCAATACTTTCCAATCTTCTCATTCCTATCTGGTAGATAATAAATTTAAACCTATTGGAATATTGAATTTAGAATATTTACAAGATAACAGTAGGCAAGACAGAGATTTAGAAGAGTTTTTGGCTCGTATGGGGTTGGTTTATGCATTGATGTTTTTATTGGCTATTGGTTTGGCTTTCTTCATCTCTAGTTATATTACAAGAAATATTAAGGCCGTTACCGATAAAATGCAGCACACGCGGTTAAATAAACGGAATGAGAAAATTTTGTTAAAAGATGCGAGTGCCGAAATATTTACATTGGTAAATGCATACAATGCAATGGTTGATGAATTGGAAGAAAGTGCGGTTAAATTGGCAAAAGGAGAGCGTGAACAAGCCTGGCGCGAAATGGCGAAGCAAGTAGCTCATGAAATTAAAAATCCGTTGACACCAATGCGGTTAACTGTTCAGAGTTTTCAAAGA
>JADWMI010000579.1 GCA_015767395.1 Bacteroidota bacterium
CGAATTTGGTGGTAAAACGGGAAAACTTTTTCGAACTTTTTTTAGAATAATCGCAGTTGGAGGAATTGGATATTGGTTGTCGACTTCTATTAAAAAGAAAGCACCTCAGTTATTGGTTTTTGCAATTTGTTTGATCCTAGCTGGAGCAATAGGTAATATTATAGACTCTGTTTTTTATGGAATCATTTTTGATTCTCCAGGAGGCAGAAATTTAGCGACCATGTTTGCAGATGAGGGTTATGCTGAATTGTTTCACGGAAGGGTAGTAGATATGTTTTACTTTCCTTTTATAGAGCACGGAACGTTTCCTAGTTGGATTCCCTTTTTAGGAGGTGAAAACTTTACTTTTTTTAATGGTATTTTTAATGTTGCCGACTTTGCAATTTCTTGTGGCGTAGGAATTTTAATTGTGTTTAACAAAAGAGTTTTTCCAAAGGAAGAAACTTCAGAAAGTGATATTACGCCAACTGAGATTGCTTAAGATCTTCTAAAAGTTGTTCTAGATGATCTATTTCAACATGGTCCATAATAACAACTTTGTACCACTTATGATTTTCATCGTGAGTATCTGGAACTAAACTGAATTTTTCTGCAATATCTGTTGAGATTTTATCAGATTTCATCGTAACAATATTCATATGTGGATGTCTATAATAGCCAATATTAAGAATATCTAATTGATCACATAACCATTGTGTTCTCATAAGTAAAACACTAATTTTCTCAAACCATTTATGTGGCCCATAACTAAATAGAATCATCCAAACGGCTAGCGCATTTGCTCCAGATCTACTACCGCAAAGCGTTAAATCCATGCCGTTTACATATTGCGCTTCTTCTGTTAGTACATTTTCGATAAGATTTTTTCTACACATAAATATGCCTGTACCATAAGGTGCTTGTAACATTTTGTGTGCATCAATAGTAATAGAACTAATATGTGGATTATTAAATCCGATTGAGATTTCACCCTTGCTAAAAGGATAGATAAATCCTCCGTATGCAGCATCAATATGAATTTTGAAATCTACATTTAATTCTGTTAAAACAGAGGCAAATAGATTTGGGTCATCTACAGATCCAAACATAGTGGTGGCCATATTTGAAACTACAATAAAATATTTATAACCGCTATTTTTGGCTTTAATAACGATATCTGTTAAATCTTGTTTATTAATAATTCTAGTTTCAAAATTTACAGGTACCGAAATAAGATTAATTCCAAGTAGGTTTGCGCCTTTTGGAATCGAATAATGAGTATCTTCTGAAGCAATAATTGCGATTTCGTTAAAATTAGCATTGTGCGCATTTACATAATGATTTCTGTAAACCCATAGTGCTTGAATATTTGCTTCCGTTCCACCAGTAGCCACATAACCATCAAATGCATCCGGTTCACTATTAAATATATCTACAGCTAGAACGTTCAATAGTTCTTTTTCCAGTTCATGTGTCCCACTAAATGCATGTTCAGACTCGCCTATTGTGTGACAACCAATATGATTTGGATTTGCTACATAGGTACGTAAAAGGGGTGCGTCTTTTAAAAATGGCGCGTCTCCGTAAAATACTTTTTCGTCTAATTTAGAAGCCGGATACCCAAGTGCAATATCATCAGAAAAATTAACGTTTTTTCGTAATGAAGCATCGATCTTTTCGGCTAAGTTGTTTGAAGAATATTTTTTCCAGTAACGCATAATTATGTTTTTCGCAAAAATAAAGTATATATTTTAATAAAGTTTCGTTTTTTTAACGAAAAAGCATCTTTCATTGCGTTAAAATAAAATTATTGGGTAAATTCGTTCTATGCAACCAACTTTAGAAGTTCAAATTAAAACACTACCGAATAACCCCGGTGTTTATCAATATTATGATAAGGACAAAAAGTTACTTTATGTAGGTAAAGCTAAGAATTTAAAGAAGCGTGTTTCCTCTTATTTTAC
>JADWMI010000580.1 GCA_015767395.1 Bacteroidota bacterium
AAAAGACCTTGTTAGAAGCATTTGATTACCATATTAACAGAATGCAGAAATTAGTAGTTATTGATTTAAAACAAGTCTCAGTTCAGAAATATTTTGAAACTTTGAAACATGTGAAAACATATTTGAGGTTTAAATACAATAAAAAAGATTACTTGTTAAAAGATTTAAAATTGCAATTTCTACATGATTTTGAATATTATTTAAAGACTGAAAATAAGTTTTCACCCAATGGTATTTATAAGACAATACAGAGGCTTAGAAGGGTTGTGAGAGTGTCTATTGGAGCTGAATTTTTGATAAAAGATCCATTCGTATTACACAAAGCAAACAAGCCTAAAGTACAGGTGATCTTTTTGTCAACTGATGAATTAGAAACATTGGAAAAACATCAATTCAGTCAGCCAAGATTGCAGCAGGTCAAGGACTGGTTTGTATTTAGTTGTTATACAGGATTAGCCTACAATGAAATTAAAAATTTAAGAAAACAGCATATTGTTAAAGGTTTTGATGGGGAGTTATGGATTGAAATGAAGCGTGAGAAAACGCAGAAGAATATTAGTGTTCCATTGTTGCCAAAAGCAAAAGTGTTGATAGGTAAATATGCGAATGATAATTCTGAGGTGGTATTCAATGTTTGTAGTAATCAGAAATATAATTCTTATTTGAAGGAAATAGCAAGTATCCTATGAATTTCTAAGAGATTGACAACACATACGGCAAGGAAAACATTTGCATCTACAGT
This sequence comes from Bacteroidota bacterium, assembly GCA_015767395.1. Next base: position 743 of record JADWMI010000580.1, read on the forward strand.
ACTATTATTTAATGATGTGCCTATGGAAATTGTATCCCAACTATTAGGGCATAGTTCAATTACTATTACAGAAGATAGTTATGGAAAAGTTGTTAGGAAGAAGGTTAGTGAGGAGATGAAGGGGTTGACTGCTAGGATTAATTAAAAAAATGAGTCGTATAAAAGTTAGTCCGAATTTATCTAAATCTTAATATTTCGGACATTGAACCCTTTTTTCAAGAGTAAATTTATAGCATTATATAAAAAAAAATATTATTTAACCTAATTTTAATATTATGAAAAATTTAATTTCACTGTTTATTGCAATTTTTATAATTGGACTTACGTATGCACAAGAGGACTCTGCTCAGAGTCAAATATCAAAAGGAAGTATTGTCATGGAATTTAATACAGGCCTAAGTGGTTTAGGTGAATTAAGTATGATGCAAGGAAGTACAGCTATTCAATTTACGTCTGTAGATGATGTAAGTATATACAATATCGGTTTTGATGGAGGGTATTTTATTCAAGATGGTTTGGCTTTAAAGTTTGGTTTAGGTTATGGGGGATATAAATGGGATGATGGTGATTTCGATGAAAGTTCAAATACGTTTTCTTACAGACTAGGAGTTAAATATTATGTAGCTGACACTTTTCCTTTTCAAGTAGATGTTACAGGTGCTTCTATTAAAGATATGGATGAAAACCCTATGTGGATGGGTCTTCAAGGAGGGTATGCATTCTTTTTAGGGAGTAATGTTTCCATAGAACCAGGTTTAAGATATAGTATAAGTTTGAATGAAGATTTTAGTGATGAAGGAATTTTTCAGTTAAATGTTGGACTTTCTGTATTCTTTTAATTAAAAAAACTTATTATTTATTCACTATATTTGATATGTAGGTTATTTTTCCTACAATCTTTTTCATAGCAATTTTTTAACCACCTCATTTGGGGTGGTTTTTTTGTGTTTGTTAAGTTATATTTTTATTTAAATCTCTTATTTATGACATAAGTCATTAATATTCAACATTTTGTTTTATAAATTTAAGAATTAATTGCTATGAGGTAAGAATTTTAATCTTCCATTGACATTAGAAATCTAATCTTTCTTAGGCATTAAAGCTCTAATTTTCATAGCAATTTACCACCTCAGAAATGGGGTGGTTTTGTTTATAGCAGTATTACAATTACAAAAGGTAGTTATGGTAAGGTTGTGCAAA
>JADWMI010000166.1:0-3648 GCA_015767395.1 Bacteroidota bacterium
AAGTTTTTAACAACTTCAATTTGATATTGTTTTTCTTTTTCTGTAGCTCTGATAACTTCCTGTGGTAATACGGTAGGTGAACCTTTGCTACTTAAAAAAGTATTCACGCCAACAATAGGGAATTCTCCAGTATGTTTTAAAGTTTCATAATACAAACTTTCTTCCTGAATTTTACTACGTTGATACATGGTTTCCATAGCACCTAATACACCACCTCGTTCTGTAATTCTATCAAATTCCACATATACAGCTTCTTCAACCAAATCGGTTAATTCTTCTATAATAAAAGCGCCTTGAATTGGATTTTCATTTTTGGTCAAACCCAGTTCTTTGTTGATAATTAGCTGAATGGCCATGGCTCTACGAACACTTTCTTCCGTAGGTGTGGTGATGGCTTCGTCATAAGCATTGGTGTGTAAACTGTTGCAATTATCATAAATGGCATATAAAGCTTGTAGTGATGTTCTGATGTCGTTGAAATCAATTTCCTGTGCATGCAAACTTCTTCCTGAAGTTTGAATATGGTATTTTAACATTTGCGCTCTTGGATTTGCTCCATATTTGTTTTTTAATGCTTTCGCCCAAATTTTTCGCGCAACCCTGCCTATTACTGCATATTCAGGGTCAACACCGTTTGAGAAGAAAAACGACAAGTTTGGTCCAAATTTATTGATGTCTAATCCTCGTGATAAATAATACTCAACATAGGTAAATCCGTTGGCTAAGGTAAAGGCCAATTGAGAAATCGGATTTGCTCCAGCTTCTGCAATATGGTATCCTGAAATGGAAACTGAATAAAAATTTCTAACATTATTGTCGATGAAATATTCTTGAACATCTCCCATTAAGCGAAGTGCAAATTCAGTTGAAAAAATACAAGTGTTTTGCGCCTGATCTTCTTTTAAAATATCAGCTTGTATGGTTCCTCTTACTTTTGAGATTGTTGCGGTTTTTATTTTTTGATAAATATCATTTGGCAATACTTCATCTCCAGTTACACCTAAAAGTAATAATCCCAAACCGTTATTTCCTTTGGGTAAGTTTCCTTGGTACGCAGGTCTGTCGACTCCTTTTTGTTTGTAAATCGAGGCAATTTTTTCTTCGATTGTTGTTTCTAAATTATTTTCAAGAATATACTTTTCACATTCTTGGTCAATAGCAGCATTCATGAAAAAGGCCAGCATCATAGGGGCTGGACCGTTAATAGTCATTGAAACTGAAGTCATTTCATTTGTTAAATCGAAACCAGAATACAATTTTTTAGCATCGTCTAAACAGCAAATAGAAACCCCAGCGTTTCCAATTTTCCCGTAAATATCAGGTCTCATATGAGGGTCGTTTCCATAAAGCGTTACTGAATCAAAGGCAGTAGACAACCTTTTTGCAGGCAGGTCCATGCTTACGTAGTGAAAACGACGATTGGTGCGTTCTGGTCCACCTTCACCAGCGAACATACGTGTCGGGTCTTCACCTGTGCGTTTAAAAGGAAAAAGCCCTGCTGTAAAAGGAAATTCTCCTGGCACATTTTCTTCTAAATTCCAAAATAAAATATCTCCCCAAGCTTCATATTTGGGCAATGCTATTTTAGGGATTTGTACATGAGAAAGTGATTCACTGTGCGTTTTTATATTAATTTGCTTATCACGTACTTTGTATGAATACACCTCTTTTTTATAGGATTCTTTTTTAGCTTCCCAATTTATAATAATGTCCCAGTTTCGTGGATTTAAATCCATTTTTACTTTCGTAAATTCTTTTAATAAAAGCTCGGTTATTTGTTTAGAATCGTCATTCTGAACTTGTTTCAGAATTTCATCTTCATTTATCCCATTTTCACTCAATCCAACTTTTATTTTAGAAACAGTTTCAATAGTTTTATATATGCCATATAGTTTTTGTGCAACTTCTTTTTGCGTTAGACTGGTTTTACTATAAGCTCTATTATTTTCTGTAATTTCAGATAGGTACCGTGTTCTATTCGGTGGAATAATAAATTGTTTTTCACTCAATTCTCCAGTGCTTATAAAGTTGCTATCAAAATAGGCATTGGTTTTTTTATTTAGTGTGTCAATTATTTTTTTGTATAATTCGTTTGTTCCAGGATCGTTAAATTGTGAAGCAATTGTGCCATAAACAGGCATTGATTCAACATTGACTTCCCATAAATTGTGATTGCGCTGGTATTGTTTTTTAACATCTCGTAATGCATCTAAAGCGCCACGTTTATCAAATTTATTCAAGGCAATTACATCGGCAAAATCAATCATATCAATTTTTTCCAATTGTGTAGCGGCTCCATATTCAGGAGTCATCACATACAAAGAAACATCTGAATGGTCCAAAATTTCGGTGTCGCTTTGTCCAATCCCAGAAGTTTCAATAATTACCAAATCAAAACCAGCAACTTTTAATACGGAAACAGCATCACTTACATGTTTTGACAAGGCTAAATTTGATTGCCTAGTTGCGAGTGAACGCATGTAAACACGACTGTTTATAATTGAATTCATTCTAATTCTATCACCTAACAAGGCGCCACCTGTTTTTCTTTTTGAAGGATCTACAGAAACAATTGCAATGGTTTTTTCAGGAAAATCAATTAAATACCTTCTAACCAATTCGTCAACAGTAGAAGATTTACCTGAGCCACCAGTTCCAGTAATACCCAATACAGGAATTTTTGAATTTTGAGATTGGTTTCTAATTTCGGTAATAAAACCAATGTGTTTATCTGAATAGTTTTCGGCAGCGGAAATCGCTTTAGCCAATTGAAAAGAATTCTTTTTTTGTAATTCAGATACAGGAAAATCAATAATTTCACCAGTTGGAAAATCGGATTGCTCAATCATATCATTGATCATTCCCTGCAAACCCATACTTCTGCCATCATCAGGGGTGTAAATACGAGTTATTCCATAATCCATTAAAGCTTTAATTTCTTCAGGTAAAATTACACCACCACCGCCACCAAATATTTTTATATGTGATGCGTCTTTTTCCTTCAATAAATCGAACATGTATTTGAAATACTCATTATGCCCACCTTGGTAAGACGTTAATGCAATGGCATTGGCATCTTCTTGAATGGCACAATCTACCACTTCCTCAACACTTCTGTCATGACCTAAGTGAATGACCTCTACACCAGTAGCCTGAATAATTCTTCTCATAATATTTATGGCGGCATCGTGGCCATCAAATAGGGATGCGGCGGTAACAATTCGAACTTTATGTGTTGGCTTATATGGTGTGATTTTTTCCATTTCGTAAAATTAGATAGTATTAGGGTTGCAATTTATGATTTTTTTAAAATTATGCGGGTTGTTTTGTTAAATATCTAACATTTATTGGCTAGGTTTGAGCAACACTTATTTTATATAATTTTGTGATCAAATTTATTTTACAAATGAAAAGAGTAACAATATTAATAAATTGTGAAGATAAACAAGGAATCATTTCTTCGGTAACAACATTTATACAGCAAGAAGGAGGGAACATTGTTTATATTGATCAACACGTAGATAGGGAAGATGCCATGTTCTTTATGCGTTTGGAGGGAGAGTTTTCAAAAGCCGTTTTTTCTGTCGAGAATTTCAAGGATCGTTTTTGTAAAAATATTGCTGAAAATTTTAATATGAATTGGCATTT
>JADWMI010000166.1:3748-5649 GCA_015767395.1 Bacteroidota bacterium
CGTTATATGCAAATTTTGTCGAGTAAATTAATTGCTGATTATAACAATCAAATAATAAATATTCATCATTCTTTTTTACCTGCCTTTCCGGGTGCAAAGCCTTACCATTCAGCTTTTGAAAGAGGTGTTAAAATTATTGGTGCTACAAGTCATTTTGTTACGGAAGATTTGGATGAAGGGCCAATTATAGAACAAGATATTACGAGGGTTACACACACAAATACGATCAAAGATTTTATTTTAAAAGGAAGAGATTTAGAGAAAATAGTACTTTCCAGAGCTATTAAATTACATACTAAGCATAAAGTAATGGTGTATAAAAATAAAACAGTTGTATTTATTTAAAATGCTATTTTAATATGAAATAGGAGTGGATGCACCAATTGTTAAATAGTGCATTTGGTATAGTTGTTGATGGTATATTAAAAGCAGAAAAACAATTTAAAAACAAGTTTTTGTGCAATTTGAATAATGAAAAAAATATTTAATAATAAAATTTATTTCTAATGAAAGTCATAAAATTAGTATCGTTGGTATTTGTTTTTTTAATTGTTTCTTCTTGCAGTTCAGTAAAAGTAGTGGCAGACTATGATTCAGCTACAGATTTTTCAAATTACAAAACTTTTGCATTTTATAAAAAAGGCATTGATAAAGCTGAAATTTCTGATTTAGATAAACGAAGGATTTTAAAAGCTGTGGAGGCTCAACTAATGGCCAAAGGTTTTACAAAATCTGAAGACCCAGATATTTTGGTTAATATTTTTACAAAGGCCAGAAGAAAGGTAGATGTATATAATAATTCATATGGATATGGTGGGTATGGAGGTTATGGATATGGAGGTTATAATGGCTGGTACCCTTGGTATTATGGTCCAAATTATGGAGTGCAAATTTCGGAATATACAGAGGGAACTTTATTTATTGACCTTATTGATTCTGAGAAAAAAGAATTGATTTGGCAAGGAATTGGAAGCGGAGGATTATCAAATTCAGGAAATGTGTCCAAAAAAGAAGAAAGAGTTAAAGAGTTTGTTATTGAAATTATGGAGCAATATCCACCAGTTATAGAAGTAAAATAATTGATAAAAATATTTTGGAAAAAACGTTCTGACTATTCAGAACGTTTTTTTTTACATTTGTATTATGGAGTTTAAACAACCAATACCTTTAGAAGAGGGTGATTATTATGTTAACGAGCATGGTTATCGTGTTTTTACAGAAAAATACCATTTAAAACGTGGATATTGTTGTAAAAATGGATGTAAGCACTGTCCTTATGGTTACGATAAGAAAACAGATAAGTTTAATTAATAAATTTAAATTTTGATGAAAAAGATAATTATTTTAATATTGGCAGTACAATTTTCAGCTTTTGGTCAAATTCAAAACACATTGGATAAAATTACTAAAAGCGGTTTGTCAAGTTCCGTAATTGCTGATGGGTTAAAGGAAGCTTTGGAAAAGGGAATTACAAAACAGGTAAGTACGCTTGCTACAAAAGGAGGTTTTTCTACAAATGACTTAGTTAAAATAGGGTTGCCAGACCAACTCCAAAAAGTGGATAAAACACTGAGAAGGTTTGGGCTAGGAGATTTAGCAGATGAAGGTATTAAATCTTTAAATAGAGCGGCTGAAGATGCTGTTGGTGTCGCTATTCCAATTTTTACCGATGCTATTACAGGTATGACTTTTACGGATGCAAAGAATATTTTAGCAGGGAATGAAGATGCAGCCACCTCTTATTTGCAAAAGGCAACATCAAATAAATTGTATGATGAATTCAATCCAATTATCAAGGAATCTTTTCAAAAAGTAGGAGCTGATAAAATTTGGGAAACCATTATGACCAAATACAATGCCTTGCCAATGACCAAAGATATCAATCCAAGTTTAACAGATTA
>JADWMI010000167.1:0-1801 GCA_015767395.1 Bacteroidota bacterium
AATAAAATAATAAATGGTGTAAAAGGCGTTAATAGAGTAGTGTATGACATTAGTTCTAAACCACCAGCAACAATTGAATGGGAATAAACAGCTTTAAACTTTGAGTTTTTATGAAAAAAATAAACCTTTTAATCACATTTTTACTGCTATTTACAGCACTTGCTTTTGCGCAACAAAAAAAGTATGTATCATACGAGGTAAAAAAGAAGGAATCTTTAAAAAGTATTGCTAAAAACTATAATATTTCAACGAAGGATTTATCAAAATTAAATCCAGGAGTTAGCCGTAGGCCTGTTATGGGGACCATTATTATTGTTCCTAATAAAAGTTATGGTAAGCCTGTAAAAACAACCGTAATTAATGAAGGTGTAAGAGCAGATGAACGTGGTAATAATTTATACATTGTACAGCCAAAAGAAACCTTGTATGGGATTTCCAGAAGGTTTAATATTTCTACAGAGGAACTGATTGCTGCAAACCCGCTATTGACCGATGGTTTGAAGATTGGGATGCAGTTGGCAATTCCAAAACCTACTGCTTTAGAGGAGGGGGATGCTGTTGAATATGAATTGCATACGGTAGTTAAAGACAATACGCTATATAGTTTAACAAAACAATATGATGTAAGTGAAGCGGATCTAATTGCGTTGAATCCATTATTGAGAGAAGGGTTGAAGCTAGGGATGATTTTAAAAATTAAACCATTAGAAACGGATGAAGATCGAAAGGATGGATTAAATGAATCTTTTTTAGCAATGGCGGTTTTTGAAGAAAATGTTAATTTTAATAAAGAAATTAATTTAGCAGTTATTTTACCTTATAAGATGAATTCATTGGTTGATTCATTAATGGATCAAAACTTTGCAAAAAACAATTTATTAAACATTGCCACCGATTTTCATTTTGGTGCAAAAATGGCCATTGATTCTTTAAAAGCAAAAGGATTAAAGGTGAATGTAAGATATTTTGATTCTGAGGCTTCAAAGCAAAAATTACAAATTTTAATGAGTCAAAATAACAACTTTAATGGGGATGATTTAATTATTGGCCCTTTGTTTTTTGACAATGCCAAATGGGTTTCTAAACAGACTAAAACACCTGTTATAGTACCAATTTATTCTAGAAAGCAAGAAACAATAAATCAAGAAAATTTGATTAAATCTTTTCCAAATAGATCGATGCAGCAAGAAAAAATGCTGACCTATTTAGAAAGCAATTACAATGGTGAAAATATTGTAATCATAAATGATGGATTGGGGAAAACACAATCCCAACTTTGGCAAACGGTTAATAAAATTAAAACATTCGATTCTATTCAAACAATTTCAGTGATTAAACCTGAGGAAGGCTATATAAATCGTGAGATATTTTCAGAGAAATTGGATACTTTAGGAGGTAAAAATTGGGTGCTTATTGTAAGTGATGAAATTGTTACAACGTCTGCTGGAATCAACGGTTTAAAAGGGTTTTCAGAAGAAGTTAAAATTGATTTATTTGCTTTTAATAAGGGGAAAAATTTCGATAATATTGAGAATGTGTTTTTAGGGAAATTAAATTTTACTTTCCCAACTTCGGAGATTGTAAATACCGATGAAGGACGTCTAGATAATTTTTACAATGCCTTTGAAGCAGAAAATGGTGCATTCCCTTCTAAATATGCCTTAAGAGGTTTTGATGTTACGTATGATGCCTTGGTAAGGTATGCAACAGGTGGTGATTTGGAAGAAGGTTTAACAATTGGAAACTCTATACGAACAACTTCTCTTTTTAATTATCAAAAAAATGATTTTGATACTTTTGA
>JADWMI010000167.1:1901-5648 GCA_015767395.1 Bacteroidota bacterium
CAATAGATTGGACTTTTTTAGGGATAACATTGGGTGTTGCCGTTATTATTACGATTATAGACTATATAATTCCTGCAATGGGAACTAAAAAGTTTGGAGGAACCCGTTACGGTGTGATTGGAACAATGGTTGGTCTAATTTTAGGCTTGTTTTTTTTTCCTCCTTTGGGAATTATAATTGGACCTTTTGTTGGCGCTTTTATTGGTGAAATGATTAATGATTCCAAAGATTCTGGGAAGGCCTTAAAAGCTGCTTTTGGCTCTTTTATTGGGTTTTTAACTTCAACCTTCTTAAAATTTATAGCTGCAGTTGTATTTGCGGGATTCTATGTTTCAATTTTTTGGGAGTATAAAAATGCTTTCTTTACCTTTTAAATCATCAAGTGTGTTGATCATTTTTTTCCCTTTTGGGGAAATGTCTGCATGGGCAAACACTGGGGCATAAAAAAAGCGTCCCGGTTTTTCGGGAAGCTTTCCATTGGTTTAAAAAACCTAGACGTTAATTAAAACGTCAACAACACAACTAAACTGCACCGAAATGCAGCAAGCAAATATATAAATTTTTATTCAATTTTAGAATCTAAACACTTTTTCTTTCTAAATTATCTATTTAACTGAATTGATTGTATCTTTGCAAACTATTTGTAAAAAGTAAATATAAAAATACCACACAATGCAATTATCAGCACTAGAAATAGTTAGAAGAGAGTCCTTACAAAAACTACGTGAATTGGGTATCAACCCTTATCCTGCGGAGGAATTTAAAACAACCGCAACGATTGATGAAATCATTTCAAATTTTGAAAAGTTTGAAGGAAAAGAAGTGATATTGGCTGGTAGAATGATGAGCCGTAGAATCATGGGAAAGGCCTCTTTTGCTGAATTAAAAGATGCAAGTGGAAGAATGCAGATTTACGTAAATCGTGATGAGATTTCTTCAGAAGATGATCCAATAATGTACAACACAGTATTCAAAAAATTATTGGATATGGGTGACATTATAGGCATAAAAGGGGAGGTTTTTAAAACAAAGGTTGGTGAAGTTTCTGTAAATGTAAAAGAGTTGACCTTGCTTTCTAAAAGTTTACGTCCGTTGCCGGTTGTAAAAACAGATGCTGAAGGAAAAGTACACGACGCTTTTTCTGATGCAGAGCAACGTTACCGTCAGCGTTATGTTGATTTAATTGTAAATGACCACGTTAAAGAGACTTTTATAAAACGTACAAAAATCACCAATTCTATGCGTGATTTTTTCAACAAAAAAGGATATTTAGAAGTTGAAACACCAGTATTACAACCAATTCCAGGTGGTGCTGCTGCAAGACCTTTTATGACGCATCACAATGCATTGGATATGCCGTTGTATTTGCGTATTGCCAATGAATTGTATTTAAAAAGATTGATTGTTGGTGGTTTTGATGCCGTGTATGAGTTTGCCAAAGATTTCAGAAATGAAGGAATGGACAGAACCCACAATCCAGAATTTACAGTAATGGAATTGTATGTAGCATACAAAGATTACAACTGGATGATGGATATGACTGAAGAATTACTAGAGAAAATAGCCATTGACACCAATGGTACTAGTGAAGTTCAAATAGGTGAAAATCAAGTTAGCTTTAAAGCGCCTTATCCAAGAGTGCCAATTTTAGAAGCCATAAAAATTCATACTGGTTTTGATGTTGCAGGAATGAAGGAAACGGAACTGAGAGAGGTGTGTCGAAAAGTTGGAATTGAAGTAGATGAAACCATGGGGATTGGAAAAATGATTGATGAATTGTTTGGTGAAAAATGTGAGCACTTTTACATTCAACCAACATTTATTACCGATTACCCAAAAGAGATGAGTCCGCTTACAAAAGAGCACAGAACAAACCCTGATTTAACAGAGCGTTTTGAATTAATGGTAAACGGTAAAGAATTGGCAAATGCCTATTCTGAATTGAACGATCCGATAGACCAGCGCGAGCGTTTTGAAGATCAAATGAAATTATCTGCAAAAGGAGATGATGAAGCCATGTTTATTGATCAAGATTTTATTAGAGCCTTGGAATATGGTATGCCACCAACATCTGGTATTGGTATTGGAATTGACCGTTTGGTGATGTTTATGACCAACAATGCTTCTATCCAAGAAGTGTTATTCTTTCCTCAAATGAAACCAGAAAAGAAAGCGCCTTCAGTAGAATTAAATGAAGAAGAAAAAGCATTACTAAATAAAATTGAAGCAAGTTCTCCTGTTTTATTAAACGACCTAAAAGCACAAAGTGGCTTGAGTAATAAAAAATGGGATAAAACCTTAAAAGGCCTTACCAAGAATGGCTTAGCCAAAGTAAACAATACCGATGACGGGTTGTTTGTTGAGATAGTATAATAACACAAAAATGTCACCCTGAGCTTGTCGAAGGGTCTATCATATTAAAAAGGAATTACTTAATTGTAGTTCCTTTTTTTGTTGCAGATTATAGTAGAAACCTGTGGTTCAAGTCACAAATTCCTTCCTTCTTGTCTTTTAAAAAAATTATGATATCTTTGTAATGAAGATCATTTTTTCTCAAATAAACCTTCCTATATGGCTCATTAATAGTATTATAATCCCTTTGTAGATTTATTTGAACGTAAGAAATTAACGATACCATGTTTAACCACATAGTGTAAATCAAGCTATTTCAATTATTATGATTTCCTTTAAATATAGGCGAATTTTGGTAAGGATTATTTCCTTTGGTATACTGTGTGCATTTTTTGGATTTGTTTTTACACTTATTGAAAAAGGACTCCTTGGAGATCTTAATAATTATCCGGTAACCGGTAACCAATACATTTTTGAAAATGCAGTTATTATAACAACGCTGGCTTCGTTAATACTCGGATTGTTTTTTGGTGTTATTGAAGTATTTATTCTGGAAAAAGTTTTCAGAAAAATCCCTTTTTTGATGAAGCTGATAGTGAAAACAGGATTTTATTTATTTTTTATTAGTTTGTTTTTCAATATTGTAACACTGTTAAGCTCAAGCGCTGCAATGGGATTATCGGTTTTACACCCAGATGTAATAAATACAAGTCGCCTCTTTTTCTCAAACGCTCTTTTTGTGGCTGTACTACTTTATGGAGGGGGAATTATAGCTATTATATTATTCTTATTTGAAATTAACGACAATTTGGGACAAGGAATTGTTATCAATTTTTTAACAGGTAAGTATCATAATCCAAGAAAAGAAGAACGAATTTTTATGTTTCTCGACTTGAACGCTTCTACAACCATAGCTGAAAATATGCAGCCTACTCATTATTTTGAATTTCTGAAGACCTATTATGCAGATATGACAAAGTCTATTGAAAAGTATTCTGGAAAAATCTATCAATATGTGGGTGATGAAATTGTCATTTCATGGAATCTCAAGACCGGGATTAAGAATAACAACTGTCTCAATTGTTTTTTAAGTTTAAAAAAAACGTTTAAACAATTGAGCGGAAAGTATGAAAAGAGATTTGGTCTGGTGCCTAAATTCAAAGCCAGTATCCATATGGGAGTTGTTGTAACAGGCGAAATAGGTGTGTTGAAAAAAGAAATATTTTTTAGCGGAGATGTTTTAAATACCACGTCAAGAATGGAAAGCCTCTGCCATTCTTATAATGTTGATTGTATTTTATCAGAAATAATTTTGGATAAATTAAAGCTAAATGGTGATTTGGATATAAAAAATATAGGAGAATGTAAATTAAAGGGTAAGAATAAGCATGTCAA
>JADWMI010000581.1 GCA_015767395.1 Bacteroidota bacterium
ATCTAAAGAAAATATAATTCAAATTTGTTATCAATCATTTTAAAATTCATTTGGTATTACAACATTTACAATTTCGTCGGCAATAGCCAAACAAGCTGTGGCCGCTGGTGAAGGTGCATTAATTACATGAATATTCTGGTTGTGCTTTACAATTTTAAAATCATCAACCATATTACCATCATAATCTATAGCTTGGGCTCTAACACCCGATCTAGCTCTTTGCACATCATTCACAGTAATAGAAGGCATCATTTTTTGAAGCTCTTTCACAAATAACCGTTTAGAAAATGCTCTTTTGTATTCATCAATTCCTTTACCCCAATGCAATCCAAATAATTTCCATGTTCCTTTAAAAGCCAAAGCCTCAAAAGTGTCCCTAAAACTAAAACTAGTTCTATTGTATCCTTCTCGCTTAAAAGTAAATACTGCATTTGGTCCACACTCTATATTGCCATCAACCATTCTTGTAAAATGTACACCCAAAAATGGAAATTTAGGATCAGGGACCGGATACACTAAATTTCTAATTTTATGTTCAGCATTTGGTTTTAATTCAAAATAATCTCCTCTAAATCCAACAATTTTAACATCTAATTTTAAATTATCTTTTTTTGCCTTTCTATCAGAATTTAAACCAGCACAAAAAATAACTTGACTTGCTGAAAAATTACCCAATGATGTTTTTAATGTTGTTCTTTGAATTGAAGAACTAATTTTATTTACTTTACAAGCTGTTATAACTTTACTTTCAGTATTTAGCTTTTCAATATTATTTGCAAAGGCTTTACAAACACCTACATAATCTATAATTCCTGCTGTTGGCACCCAAATGGCTTTAACGCCAATAATAAACGGTTCTTTCTTTTTAATTTCTTCCGAATTTAAAAAACAAATTCCCTCCGTTTTATTTTGAATACCCCTTTCAAAAATAGAATCCAAAATTGGTAATTCGTCTTGCTTTGTGGCAACAATTATTTTTCCGCAAACATCATGTTTAATGTTATTTCCCTCTGCAAACTCAATAAGTTGCAAACCTCCAGATTTAGAATTATTTGCTTTGCTTGAACCTGGTTCATAATAAATCCCTGAATGTATTACACCTGAATTTCGCCCAGTTTGATGGGCACCAATTTCAGGCTCTTTCTCTAAAACTGCAATTGTTTTTTTAGGGAATTTTAACTGTAATTTATATGCTGTAGCCAATCCCACAATACCAGCCCCAACAACAATAAAATCAAAGTTATTTAACATATTTCGTTTTTTATCACCTCTTTTTAATTTTATGATTTTAAAGACTGTCTGAAAAGACCTAGAAACTCGTCATTCTGAACTTGGTTCAGAATCTCATCGCACTGATTACCAATCATTATGCGAACTTGAAACAAGTTCAGGTTGACGAAAAATCTGCTTTTTAGGCAGCCTCAACAAGTTACTATATATCTTTGATTTCTGAAATTAATTATTCATAGTTGTATTTTGCACATTGTACTTTTTCGCATGTTCAATTGCTGTTGGTAAATAAGCTTGTAGATTCGCGATTCGAGTTTCATTTGAAGGGTGAGTACTTAGAAATTCTGGAGGTGAATTTCCTTTTGATGCTTCACTCATACGAACCCAAACCTGAATTGCCTCTTCCGGATTATACCCTGCCATTATCATAAATACCATCCCTAACTTATCAGCCTCCGTTTCGTGGGTTCTGCTATATGCTAACATCCCAACCTGAGAACCAACACCATATATAGTTCCCCATAACATTTGTGTTTCCGAATCTTGTCCAGAGGTTCCTAATGCAACCGCAATACCACCTAATTGTTGTCCATAAGAAGTTGTCATACGTTCTTGTCCGTGTTTTGCAAATGCGTGGGCTACTTCATGTCCCATCACCGCTGCAATACCATCAGTGTTTTTGCAAATTGGTAATATTCCCGTATAAAAA
>JADWMI010000582.1 GCA_015767395.1 Bacteroidota bacterium
AAGTTGGGTTTGATCACATGAATAATTCCTCTCCCTATGAGCAAATTTGTATAGATCATCGCCAGTTTTTCTAAGACAAACTAAGCTAAATTCACAGCTACACTTTATAGGCTAATAGATTTTGAAATTTTAATTGAGCAAATCGAGAAAAATGCTATGGTTTAACTTTTGATATATAGTTTTTATCAATAGAGATTTAGATTTATTATTCAGAATGGATTTAGGCTTATGAAATTGTTTCTGTCATTTATGGTCTAAAATTTTGTCATGCCATTATTAATAAATGGTTAAATAAATGTTAAATGCTTGGTTTCTAGTTAACATTTCCTTTTTAAATCAGTCTATAATAATGAATCATCAATTGAGTTTTTTTGTTAATATGGTTAAGAGCCCATTCGCTGAAAAGTGCATGGGCTCTTCGATTGAACCCATAAAACATAAAAGAATAGATAAATTCTATTTTGTCATAAGTTATTACAATCAAATATTTTGACAATTATATATATCTATTAACTACCTTTATTGTGTTAAGTTGAATTTTTTGGCACTTTTTTTGAAAGGATGTTAGAAGAAAAACGACTGATAAACATTAATAATAACAAGTTATAATTTTTAATCCCCCAGAATTATGGAAGCTGTAACACAAGCATTAGAATTTGAAAGCCGCAAATTGTCTTTAAAATCTACAAATGATAGAATTTTGGCTTCTAGAGAAGCTAAAACATTAATCTTAAATCTTAATGAGGTCTATAAGGTCGATAAAGATCAAAGTGTCATGGATCTTATGAAAAGATTAACTGCGATAAAAAGAAAAGTTGAATCAAGATTAAAAATGCACGTAACCATCTAAATGGACGGCATTGTTAAGATTCCTAAAGATTTATATAAGATTGCTTTAAACACCCTCCATGGGGGTGTTTTTGATTGGAGTAGTTGCAAGGGGAAGAAAATCCTTATTGTCAATACTGCATCTGAATGTGGTTTCACAAAACAATATGAAGATCTTCAAAAGCTTTACGAGGTTTACGGAGATAAGCTGCAGGTGATTGGCGTTCCGTGTAATCAGTTTGGAAAACAAGAACCAGGAGGCAGTGAAGAAATTCAAGAATTTTGTAAATTAAATTTTGGCGTATCATTTCCACTAACAGAGAAAATGGAAGTTAAGGGGAGCAATCAGCATGTTTTATATAAATGGCTCACCAATAAGGACTATAATGGTAAAAAGAGTTCTTCAGTTAAATGGAATTTTCAAAAATATCTTATTGACGAAAATGGTGACTTGATAGATTTTTATTACTCTATTACGAAACCGATGAGCAAGAAAATTTTAAATCATCTAGATTAGAACGGTTTTATTTTTTTGTTTAATACTCGCATTTTTACACAATCAAATCTCCATGAATTTCGAAAAGCAAGGTCAAATTTATCAGCTATCGGCTAAAATTAATGTTCCAATTGATCTGTCTGAAGCATGGAATTTTTTATCTGACCCTGGGAATCTAAAATTAATAATGCCTGATTATATGGGGTTTAATATAGTTTCTTTAGGAGGTGAAAAGATGTTTCCAGGACAGATTATCAGTTATAAAGTATCTCCATTACTTGGAATAAAAATGAATTGGGTGACAGAAATAACCTATGTTCAAGACAAGACTTATTTTGTAGATGAACAGCGAATTGGCCCATATGCATTATGGCATCATAAACATTTTATTAAAGAAATTAAGAATGGTACTGAAATGATTGATATCGTTCATTACCAGTTGCCGTTTCCTTTGGTCGCAAATAGATTTCATAATTTATTTGTAAAACCAAAGTTGAAGGAAATTTTTGAATATCGAACGAATAAATTAGTTGAGCTATTTGGTGCTTATAAATAGTTATGAAATCACTCCTTTTAATTTTAACAATTATGTATAGTTCTGCTAGTGCTCAGCA
>JADWMI010000583.1 GCA_015767395.1 Bacteroidota bacterium
ATTGTAAAAACGGTAATGACAAGATGTATTCATTGCACGAGGTGTGTGCGTTTTGCTGCTGAAATCGCAGGAGTAGAAGACATAGGAATGTTTGGACGAGGCTTAAAAAGTGAGATTGGGACTTATATTGAGAAGGTTTTTCAGTCAGAACTATCTGGTAATATCATTGACTTATGTCCTGTAGGGGCGTTGACATCAAAACCTTATCCTTTTATAAGTAGGAGTTGGGAATTAAAAAACATCACTTCTATTGATTTTTCAGATGGGTTTTGCACCCCTACTCAATTGTTTCTTAAAAATAGCTCTATAATAAAAATTTTACCAGGTTATGACTTAACAAGTTACAAAACAAACTGAATTTCGGATAAAACAAGATTTTCGTTTGATGGAATGTTTTCTCCGGAGAGAATAATCAACAGTTTTTTAGAGAATAATCAAAAAAAAACATATATCGGCCTATCGTGACAAAAATTATTTAAAGAATTTTTCTCTACACTTTACTTTCAAAGCCATTTATTAAAGCACTATTACCATCAGCATCGAATAATAATCTGTGTAAATGCGAATACCAATTTAGAGGTTTTAAATTTGTTAAACGCCTTGACTTATAAATATTCTTTTTTTAAACTTAGACAGTCCGAACCGCAAAATGTAAATATTGATTTAGAACAAAATTTTTTATTAGATTTTAATTTGAATAATGAAATTTCAATATCGGACACTTGTTTGTTAATCGGAGTAAACCCTCGTTACGAAGGGTCTAAAGTAAACTTAATGCTTAGATCAAGGTATTTGAAAGGCAATTTTAAAGTGATCCAGATAGGTTCTTTAGTTAATCTAACATTTTCTAGTACAAATATTACTAGTAATACGAAAATTTTAAAAACCTTGACGGAAGGAAATAATTTATTTTGCCAAGAATTTGCGAATTCTTTAAACCCTGTTTTAATCTCTAACGCAAACATATTTAAACGAAAAGATTCTTTTGGACTAGCAAAGGTGCTAAATTTTTTAACTAAATATATTAATTTATTTTCACAGTCTGAAAACCAAAATAGGTTAAATATACTAAGCCCATCATTGAATACTGTTGGATTTGTAAATTTCAATAACCTAAAACCCATAAAGAATAAAGACTTGAAAAGTGCTATTGGGATTTATTTTATAAATAATTCCTTTTCAAGTTCTAATATCAAAAAATTACTAAGTTTGAAATTGCTTAACTTTTTTCAAGATTGTAAAGGTAATAGTAAAATATTAATAACTCAAAGCAACCATTTAAATACAAACTTAATTACGCAATTAAAAAAAGGTTTTAATTTAAACAACCATTTGCACTTACCTAATAGTATATTTTTTGAAAGTTCGGGGACTTACTTAAATACTGAAGGAATTATTAAAAAAGTTACTAAAATAATAAAACCATTAGGACAAACAAAAAACGATTGGCAAATAGTAAGGAAACTGTTTTCTTATTCTGAAAAAAGTTTATTCATTAACAACTTTATAAAAGACAATAGATTAACATTTAATTCAAAAACTTTTTGTCGTTTTACAAATTATATAGGGTTTCAATATTATCCTATATCTAGTTTAAACAATTTAACCTTTACATTCTTAAAAACAAATGTTAAATATCATCAAAAAACTTTTAAATTTAAACCTAAGCAAACTAGACTTTATAACTCTCAATTTAGGTTTTGATTAAATGATTTTTATATGGACGGTAAAGGCTTCAATAGTAAATATTCATCTACAATGATTCAATGTTCAAAACTTTCTCGATTAAATAATACAAATTTCAAGTTTTAAACAACCGAAAACGTAAATATGTTGGGTACGTGGTATTAGAGCTCTTCTAGGTTAGAAAAAATGAATATCTTCAACGGGATTTGAACCCGTGTTATCGCCGTGAAAGGGCGGTGTCCTAACCACTAG
>JADWMI010000584.1 GCA_015767395.1 Bacteroidota bacterium
CTATTATTTTTTGAAAATCGCACTTCGGCATCTTCGCCAACAACTGCTAAAATTTCTTCCTGTAAAATATCCAACATTTCATCAAGATCTGGATTTATTTTATCTACTAAAAACCCAATATTATATATTTCAGTTTGAGAAAAGCTTTGCAAGCTAAAAAGAAGCAGTGCCATGGCACTTAAAAAAAATCGCATTTTATGTGGTTAATTAAATAAGAGTTAAAAATAAACGTAATTTTACTCTTAACAAAGTTTCTTTTTTAATTTAAATAGAATTCTCCTATTAAATGAATTGAAGTTTTTACTTTTGAATAAAACCAATAAACATCATGGACAAAAATCACATTATAAATAGGTTTATAAGTTATATAACAATTGACACAACCTCTGACCCAGAATCGCTCGCAACTCCTAGCACACAAAAACAATGGGATTTAGCAAACAAACTTGTTGAAGAGCTTAACACCATTGGCATGAGTGATGTTACAATAGATGAGAATGCTTACGTAATGGCTACCTTACAAAGTAATGTAAATCATGAAGTACCAACCATTGGTTTTATATCGCATTTTGATACGTCACCAGATTATTCTGGCACAAATGTGAATCCACAGATTATTGAAAATTACGACGGTAAAGACATTGTTTTAAATGAAGCCGAAAATATTATCTTATCGCCAGATTACTTCGAAGATTTACTTTTATACAAAGGACAAACACTGATTACAACAGATGGCTCTACCCTTTTAGGAGCTGACGATAAAGCAGGAATTTGCGAAATTATTTCTGCTATGGAATACCTCATTAATCATCCAGAAATTAAACACGGAAAAATTCGCGTAGGTTTTACACCAGACGAAGAGATTGGTCGAGGCGCTCATAAGTTTGATGTCGAAAAATTTGGTGCAGATTGGGCTTACACTATGGATGGCAGTCAGGTAGGTGAACTAGAATACGAGAATTTTAATGCTGCTGGAGCCGTTGTAAAAGTGATAGGTAAAATTGTACATCCAGGTTATGCTAAAGGCAAAATGATAAACTCCATGTACATTGCACAAGAATTTATAAACTCCCTCCCACGTATGGAAACTCCAGAACACACAAGTGGTTATCAAGGGTTTTTTCACCTACATTCAATAAAAGGAGAAGTTGAAGAAACTATTTTGCAATATATTATTCGCGATCATGACATGGGTCATTTTGAAGCACGAAAAGAAGTGATGCAAAAACTAACAAAAGAAATTAATTCGCAATATGGCAGAGAAGTAATTATCACAGAAATTAAAGACCAATATTTTAATATGAAAGAAAAGATTGAACCTGTCATGCATATTGTAGATATTGCCGAAGAGGCCATGAAGCAGCTTAACATAAAGCCATTAATTAAAGCTATTCGAGGTGGTACAGATGGCTCACAATTAAGTTACATGGGGTTACCATGCCCTAATATTTTTGCCGGCGGACATAATTTTCATGGACGTTATGAATATGTACCTGTAGAAAGTATTTTAAAAGCAACCGAAGTTATATGTAAGATTGCTGAACTGACGGCTATGAAAAACGAATTGTAAGTATTTAATTAATTGACTTTGTAAAAAATCACACTAATGATTTTGCAAGGTGTTAGTTTACATGATAAATATAAATATTGTTAAAATAAAAAAGGCTTCCATTGAGGAAGCCTTTTTTATAAATATACGTGTTAAAATTAAGCATTTAACTTCCCACTCATTTCCATAGAAATAGCAGACCGTTCAAATTTAATTTTCCCAGCCAGTGTTTCAATTACACAGCTTCCATCTTTTTCATTTAATTCTACCACTTTACCATGTAAGCCACTTTTAGTAACTACACGATCGCCTCGTTTTAACTCGGCTGCAAATTTCTTTTCTTTTTTAGAACGTTTCATTTGTGGTGCAATCATAAAGAAATACA
>JADWMI010000168.1 GCA_015767395.1 Bacteroidota bacterium
TGTAAACTCATATAGCATTTTCCAGAAACAGCCATACACAAAGCACCATGTCCAAAAATTTCAATCTCTAATAAATTACCTGAAGGGCCGCAAATATTTTCTTTTTCAATTTGTTCCGTAATTTTCTTTACCTGGCGTAAACTTAATTCTCTACTTAAAACCATCGTATCAGCAAACATGGAGTAAAATCTAGCAGTTTCAATATTTGTAATATTTATTTGCGTTGAAATATGGACTTCCATACCAATAGCTCTAGCTGAAGCAATTACGGCCTGATCCATTGCAATAACTGCTGTAATATCAGCATCTTTTGCTTGTTGAAGTAGCGTTTTTACAATGCTTAAATCATGATCGTAAATGATGGTATTTAGCGTCAGATAGGTTCTAACATTTTTGGCTTTACACCTGTCCGAAATTTCTTTTAAATCTTCCAACGTAAAGTTTACTGTTGCTCTCGCGCGCATATTTAATTGCTCAACTCCAAAATAAATAGAATCCGCACCATTATCTAACGCTGCTTGTAGCGATTCAAAATTTCCCGCAGGAGCCATTAATTCAATTTTCTGCTTCATTATTTTTTATATTTTAAAACTTCTGAACGTCCTTTTTTAAATATTTTATTACTGTTTGGAATTCCTTTTCGTAGTTCTTTTTGAACTTCAAAAGGGAGTTGAACTATCTCTTGGCAATCATTTGAACAACAAGTTTCCATTTTTTCGTTACACTTTTCACATTGGATAAATAGTAAGTGGCAAGCTTCATTTGCACAATTTACATGAGTATCACAAGCTTCACCACATTGGTGACAATTGGCTATAATATCATCTGAAACTCTTTCTGATATGCGGTGGTCAAACACGAAATTTTTACCGATAAATTTATTTTGTAATTCCTTTTCTTTTACCTGACACGTGTATTCAATAATACCTCCTTCTAACTGAAAAACGTTTTTAAACCCTTTGTGCTTAAAATAGGCGCTCGCTTTTTCACAACGAATGCCACCAGTACAATACATTAACAAGTTTTTGTCTTCTTTATGGTCTTTTAAATCTTCTTCAATGATATCTAAAGAGTCTCTAAAAGTATCAACATCAGGAGTAACAGCGGTTTCAAAATGTCCAATTTCACTTTCGTAATGATTTCGCATATCCACACAAATAGTTTCGGGTTTAGCTAACATTTTATTGAATTCATCAGCATTTAAATGAACTCCTTTATCGGTCACATTAAATGTTTCATCATTCAATCCGTCAGCAACAATTTTATCTCTAACTTTTACAGTTAGTTTTAAAAAAGACTTGTTGTCATGTTCAATGGCGATATTTAATCGGCAATCTTTTAAGAATGAAATACGATCTATTTGATTTTTCAATACGATTAAGTTACTAGAAGGAACTGAAATTTGAGCATTGATCCCTTCGCTAGAAACATAGGTTCGTCCTAATACATTGAGTTTGTTCCATTCAATAAATAAATGGTCTCTTAATTCTTGAGGATTTTCTATCTGATAATATTGATAGAAAGAAATTGTTAAACGGTCTTCACCTGCCTCATCAATTAATTGGGCACGTTCTTCAGCGCTTAACTTATTGTACAGTTGCATGCTATACTTTTTTAGTTAAACAATAGTTGGGGAATGATTAAATAACCCTAAATTTTTTGCAAAATTACGTATTTTCTTATAACTATTAGTTATTCAACTAAATAATCGTTTTCTAAAAAAGTGTTAAAAAATGGTAGTTCTGAAAAATTACAATGTTTTTGTTCTCCTAATTTGAGTTTTATTAAACTCAGCTATATCAATACTATATAATGCTGATGATGGAGTTGTATCATAATCTCCTATGTTTTTTCCTCCTAGCAAATAGATTTTATTATTTGAAATATACATTTTGGAGCAAGTCAAGTTCAGTTTTATGTAAAACTCATTTAACTCTTTATTTTTTGTGTTGAACGTATAAATTTTACCTCTATCAAAAATATAAATAATAGCATTATAATTTGAAACAGCTGGCGATTCCATTCCAAAGAATAAATCACCTTCCTTTTTCCATTTCTTAGTGATTAAATCAAAACTTTCAATTTCAGACAGAGGTTTGCTTTTAAAACCACCAATTAAATAAATTTTATCATCAATTAATACACCGTTGGTTTCTTTTGCAGAAGGCATGCTATCTAATTCATACCAATATCCTTCCTTTAAATCATAAAAGTGAATTTTACTGGTGTATTCTTTTTTTTCATTTCGATTCTTTTTAATGGACCCCCCAGCAACAATTAAATTGCCTTGATAGTTAAATGACACAAAATTAACAGCTTGATGAGGGTTTGTTCCATCAACAATTTTTGTATTGGTCTGTAAATTAATAATTTCAATGTTTGTTTTTAAATATTCTTTTTTCTTACTAACAGACATTGTTGTTCCGCCTAAAACATATAGGTTTTCACCAAAGAGATTCGCATTATGAAAAGCTCTTTTATCAAATTTAGTTTCATTTTTTGTCCAAGTATCAGTTGGTATGTCATACGTCAAAAAATCACCTTTATAAATATCTTTAAAATAAGAGCCTTGAGATTTTTGAAGTATTTCAATTAGTGTTAAATCTGTGTTAGCATATTTTTCCAGAGCTCTTTTAGGGCCATCAATTTGGTAAGAAGCATTACCACCAACTACATGAATTTTATCTTTATTTAATACTGCTCCAAAAGAAAAAAGACCACTTTTCATGGATTTTAACTTTTTATAACTAATGGTTTGCTTTAAATTTCTTTTTTCAGTAATTGATATTTCACCTAACGTGTTTACCTTTTTAACTAGGTATACAGTATATTTTTTTTGATTTTTTTTAAAAGCTATGGTTATTTTTTTATATCCAATATGTGAGAAGTAAATATTACCAGGAATCGCTTTTGGATTTCGAAATTTTAAAAAATAAGAGCCGTTAGAGATGGACATGGTTCCGTCTACAATGTTATCTGCAAATACGTGAACTCCTTCAATAGGTTTATGAGTTTCAGCATCTAAAACGTTACCTTCAATATATTGTGAGTATAGGCTAAAAGATAAAAGAGTTAACAGCAAAATAAAGATTGGTTTTTTCATTTTGGCTTTTCGTTAATCGGCATCAAAAATGAAGCCTTACTGTAAATTTAATTTAAAAATTATTAGAAATAACAATCAGTTCGGTTTCCGGACATTTTTTAACAAAAAAATATTTTTGTGTTAATTTTCTATTGTATAGTAGTTGATTGTCAGCTTTTTTTATAAAATTTGCATCAATATTAAAATAAAAACAAAAAGATGAAAGTAGCTGTTGTAGGCGCTACCGGGATGGTAGGAAGTGTAATGTTACAAGTTTTAGCGGAAAGAAATTTTCCAATTACTGAATTATTATTAGTTGCCTCGGAAAGATCTAAGGGTAAACAAATGGAATATAAAGGTAAAACTTATACTGTTATAGGTTTACAAGATGCTGTTGATGCAAAACCTGACATCGCTTTGTTTTCCGCAGGTGGAAGTACTTCTGAAGCTTGGGCTCCAAAATTTGCGGAAGTTGGTTGTACTGTAGTTGATAATTCTTCTGCATGGAGAATGGATCCAACAAAAAAGCTGGTAGTTCCTGAAATTAACGGGGATGTATTGACTAAAGAAGATAAAATTATTGCAAACCCTAACTGTTCTACCATTCAACTGGTAATGGCATTGGCACCTTTGCATAAAAAATATAAAATGAAACGTGTGGTAATTTCAACATACCAATCGGTTTCAGGAACAGGTGTTAAAGCTGTAGAGCAATTAGAAAACGAAACAAAAGGAATTAAAGGAGAAATGGCATACCATTATCCTATCAATAGAAATGCTATTCCGCATTGCGACGATTTCTTAGACAATGGTTACACAAAAGAAGAGATGAAATTGGTGAAAGAACCAAAGAAAATTCTAGCGGATGATTCCTTTTCGGTAACGGCAACAGCTGTTCGTATTCCAACTGCTGGTGGGCACTCTGAAGCTGTAAACGTTCAGTTTGAAAATGATTTTGATTTAAGTGATGTTCGTAAATTGTTAGCCGAAACACCAGGTGTTATTGTTCAAGATAATTTAGATACATTAACGTATCCTATGCCAGTTTATGCGCACAACAAAGATGAGGTTTTTGTCGGTCGTATTCGTAGAGATGAATCACAACCGAATACTTTGAATTTATGGATAGTTGCTGATAATTTGCGTAAAGGGGCTGCAACCAATACCATTCAAATTGGAGAATATTTAATAGCGAACGGATTGGTTTAGTTTTTAAACTAATTTAAAATACAAAAGCCACACAATTTATTTTGTGTGGCTTTCTTTTTGGAGTTTATAGGGTTTACTTTGAAACCGATAATACATCACTTATTATTTTTTCCAATTCATGCTTTGGAAGTGCACCTTGAGCCATTTGAGGTTCGGCATCTTTAGGTACAAACAACATAGAAGGAATACTTCTAATACCAAAGGCTGCTGCTAATTCTTGCTGAGCTTCAGTATCTACTTTGTAAATATTCACTTTTCCAGTATAATCATCACTTAATTCTTCTAATACTGGGGCAATTGCCTTACAAGGTCCACACCAATCTGCGTAAAAATCTATAATACAAGGTATTTCACCTTCAAATTTCCACTCTTTATTTTTTTCGAAATTAAACACCTTCTCTAAAAAGGTTTCTTTTGTTAATAATTCTGTCATTTCTTAAATTTTAAATATGTTATGTATAAAGCAATTTTTATACCACTTTATTTGACGACAAAGTGACATAAAAACTTACATTCTAAAAGTAACTTTGGTTACATCTGTAATTATTTTTGTACTTTAACGGCTTAATTAACTGATTATAAACTTAAAACTTAATGATGATGAATTCAAAAGTGACTATGGTGCTTCGCCTTATTTTAGGTCTAATTCTATTGGTATTTGGAGTAAACAAATTTTTCCATTTTATGCCAATGCCACCTATGGAAGGAGCTCCAGCAGCATTTATGGGAGCGCTTGGAAAGGCAGGCTACATGTTTCCACTTATTGCTTTTACAGAAATATTTGCAGGTGCGCTGTTGTTATTAAATAAGTGGGTAGGACTTGCATTGATTTTAGCAGCTATTATATCTGTTAATATTGTGGCATTTCATTTAGTGCTAGATCCAGCAGGAGTTGGTTTGGCTGCAGTAGTTGCAATTTTAAATACAGTACTTATTTATGCAAATTGGTCTAAATTTAAAACATTATTTTAAATAAATAATTGTATTTTAATTCCCAAGGCGCAATCTATTGATTACGCCTTTTTTAATTATATTTGTTTGTTAAAAAACAACTACAATGAAAAAAATAGTAGTAATCGCAATTATTGGAGTTTTTATAATTTCTTGTAAGAATTCTGAATCACAAAAATTTTCAGAAAAAGTGAAATACCCTAGCACAAAAAAAGTTGACACTATTACAGATTATTTTGGCACAAAAGTAAAAGACCCATACCGTTGGTTAGAAGATGATATGTCTCCCGAAACGGAAGCTTGGGTTGGTGAACAAAACAAGGTTACTTTTGATTATTTATCACAAATACCCTATCGAGAAGCATTAAAACAACGATTGGAAAAATT
>JADWMI010000585.1 GCA_015767395.1 Bacteroidota bacterium
TTGCTAATAGATAGGGTTAATAAATTTGATTCAAACTCCTATCAAATGATTTATACAACATCATATATTACAGAAGAATTGGAAAAAAGCTCTTATGTTGTTGGAGAGTATTACACTAAGGAAAACCCAAGTTTGAAAAATATAAAAAAATAAAAGCATACAACAATCTGTATAGTGCATAGCTACCCTTCGGGATAGCTACGACAACATACAGGGTGCGTTGGCAGTAATAACTCAAAATGACGAATAAACTCGAAAATTTTCTTAAAAACAGCAATCTAAGTCAGGAATCTATTACTATAATTTGTGATTCTTGGAGTAAGGAAATTATAATTAAGAAAAAAGACTATCTACTGAGAAGAGACCAAAAAGAAAACTATTTGTATTTTATTATTTCTGGTTGCATAGCCTTAGTAATTGAGAGTGAAAACAAAAATTCAGTTTTAGGATTCGGTTACGATAATTCAATAATAACATCATTCATTTCATTCTCGACTGAAACCCCATCAGAATTATCTCTTTTAGGAGTTTCTGAATCAAAAGTTCTAAAAATATCTAAGACAGAATTAAATAAGCTCATAAATAGCCATCCCGAAATAGCCAAATGGTATTACACCTTTATTGAAAAAACACTAATCGGCCATTTAAACCGACAAGTAGAATTAACCACTTTGTCGCCAAAAGAAAGGTATAAATTATTCATAGAAAGGAGTGGGCATTTAATAAATTCAATACCTTTAAAATATATTTCATCCTATTTAAATATGACACCAGAAACTCTAAGCAGGGTTCGGACTTTGATTTCTTGATTTCAATCAAGGAAAGTTATGCTTAAACATCTAATCTTTGTAAAAAAAAGATGAATTTAAAACAAGGACAAAGCGCACCAAATTTTCAAACAACAGATATTCACGGTGAAAAAGTTAATCTAAGTGAAATAACAAACCAGAAAGTACTTCTTACATTTTTTAGATATGCCGAATGTGCATTGTGTAATTTAAGGATTTCAGAAATAAAAAATGCTTCAGAAAGGTTAAAAGAGTTGGATATAAAATTAATTGCAATATTCCAAAGCAGTAAAGAAAGTTTGGTTAGATCAATTTACGACAGACACTCATTTGACTTTACTATTATTTCTGATCCAGAATTAAAACTATACAATTTGTATGGTGTAAAATCCTCTTGGATTAAGTTGATTAGAACAACAACTTGGAAAGGAATTAAAAGTATGGTAAAGGCCTCTTCAAAAGGATTTAAATTGGGTGGAAAAGTTGAAGGGAAGTTTAACCAAATTCCGGCTGATTTTTTACTGAATAAAAGTAAATATATTGAAATTGCTCATTACGGAAATAATCTAATTGACCATATTCCGATTGAGAATATAATGAAAAATGCTGCCAACAAAAATGTATAAGAAAACAGGAAAATGAAGAACGAATATTTAAGACATACTTTAGCTACAATTGACTATAGATTTCAAAAGTCTGTAAAATATAGAAATACTGATTTTGGCGATTATGCCTTAGGAAAGGAAAGCAGAAGTCCAAAGGAAATAATCAATCATATGTATTTTGTTTTAAGCTCAACTACAATATATATTCAAGAAGAAAGAATACAAAAGGAAGAACCTGATAAGTTTGATTTAGAATTAGAAATTGACAGATTTGATTTAGAAATAAAAAACCTAGATAAAGTACTTGCCGAAAATGAATTGGATATGAATTATTCTAAAAGATTACTACAAGGCCCTTTATCTGATATTTTAACTCACAT
Source organism: Bacteroidota bacterium (assembly GCA_015767395.1). Next base: position 1,774 of record JADWMI010000585.1, read on the forward strand.
TGGTCAAATATCAATGTTGTCGAGATTAAATAACAATCCTATTGAATGGGAAGATTTTTCTTCATCACCAATACGAACTAAAAAAACTAAAAAGTAAAAATCTACTGCCAATCGAGTAGACGGGTGACGACTAGATAGTCGCCACTGCGCCTCTCACA
>JADWMI010000039.1 GCA_015767395.1 Bacteroidota bacterium
GCTGATGAGGTTTTAAGTTTTGGTGTTGAGGTGAAAAGTTTTACTTTTAATCAGCTTATTAAAGAATCGTACATCGCTGAGTTTGAGAAATTAATTGATGGTGAGCCTGATGCTGTTATAATCACACCTTTATTTTTAAATGAAACTAAAAAGTTTGTAAAAGTTTTAGAAGAAAAAAATATCCCTTATTTATTTTTAAATATAGATATTGATGGGTTTAATAATATATCATTTATTGGGCAAGATTCTTATCAAGGAGGTTATCTTTCTGGTAAATTAATGCATTTAAGTACTGGTGATAATGCAACTTACTTGATTGCACAAACCAAATCTAAATTTCAAAATAATAGTGTAATAGAAAGGCGTGTAATTGGCTTTTCAACTTACTTTAAAGATCATAAAATTCCTTTTCGAACAATATCACTAAATTTTGAAAATTTGGATGAATTGGAAATGGTGAAAAATAATCTTTTAGAAGTTTTTAAAGAGCATAAAGACATTAAAGGTGTTCTGGTTCCTTCAAGTAGAATTGCTACTATTTCAAAATGTATTGAAAATAAACAATTAAAAAAATTAAGATTGATTGGTTTTGATACAACCGAACAAAATGTAACTTGTTTGGGGAGAAATGAAATTACTTTTCTAATTTCTCAAAAATCTTTTAATCAAGGGTTTAAATCTGTTAAAATGATGGTAGATTTTTTAATTCAAAACAGTCTCCCTCCGCTTAAAGTTTATTCTCCTATTGAGATTATTACAAAGGAAAATTTAGAATTTAGTCAGCGAAATAAATGGCAATATAATAGTGAGAATAAGTAATTTTGAAATTTTACCGTTGGATTGGGTTGAACATTATCAAAAATAACAGCTTTTACACCTGATGCTTCTAAAACTTTAGATACTTTTTGAGCTACTCCAATTTTCACTAAAACTTTATCGGTAACAAAAAGTGCTTTTTTATATGGAAGTCCTTTTAATTCTTCTCCCAGATCGTTCAACGCTCCCGGACCAATTATACTTAATGGTGGTAAATATATTCTTCTACTTTGTAACATTTATATTATATTTTATTGTTTATTTTTATATATTTTAAGTTGTATTAAAGAATAACACCAACTAAATCACTACCTATAAATCAATTTTCGATTAAGAATACGGTTAAACTCATGGCTCCCTGAGCACCAATAACTAAACACTGCTCTATGTCGGCAGTTTTTGATGGTCCAGATATAAAAAGTCCAAAATTTCGCTTTCTTTCAGCAATTAATTTATAAGCTTGATGCATGTGCAAACAGACATCTTTTATATTTAGAATGATTACTAAATAGTTGGTGATAAATGGTAATATACGTAGTTGCATTTGATATTCAAAAAGCAACAACACCTAATGGTGTACCTTATTTATTAACGAACATAGAAATAAATAATGTTCTTATAAATGTAGTAACTCCACTTCTTTCTGACCTTCATTTAAGTACGTTTTAAAAGCGACATGTTGCATCTTACTGTCTTAAGATTAAATTTTTATCCAGCATCAACTTACGAAGTTGCTGATTTCTGTTCTAGATTTAAACAAGAAAATTGATATTTGAATTTTAGCTATTATGATTTAATATAAATGATTCTAATTTTTCAACCATTTTGGTACTTCCACAATAAAATGGGCTCCGTTCGTGAATTTCCGATGGATTAATGTCTAAAATTCTTTTAAATCCATCAGTCGCTTTACCACCAGCTTGCTCTGCAATAAAAGCTATTGGATTACATTCATAAAGCAATCTCAATTTACCTTTTTTGCTTATGCTTGTATTTGGATACAAATAAATTCCACCCTTAATCATATTTCTATGAAAATCTGACACCATAGACCCAATATACCGAGACGTATATGGCCTGTCATCTTTAACTTCCTGACAATACTTAATATAGTCTTTTATACCTTGAGGAAAATGTAAATAATTTCCTTCATTAACCGAATATATATTACCCTTTGAAGGAAACTTAATGTTGGGATGTGAAAGATAAAATGTACCAATAGCTGGGTTTAATGTAAAACCATTTACGCCATTTCCTGTAGTAAGAACAAGCATTGTTGAAGTTCCATAAACAATATAACCCGCTGCTACTTGTTTATTCCCAGGTTGTAAAAAATCTTCTTTTTTTACGGGTGTTCCTATAGGAGTAATTCTTCTATAAATTGAAAATATAGTACCAACTGATACATTTACATCAATATTGGAGGATCCGTCAAGAGGATCCATTAAAATAACGTACTTATTATTCATGGTATTATCTTTCCCATTTAAAATAATAAAATCATCGTTTTCTTCAGATACTATTCCACAAACTACTTCTCTATTTATGATAGCTTTAATAAAAATATCATTCGTATAAACATCTAATTTTTGCTGATCTTCACCTTGTATGTTGGTAACGCCTGAATAACCTACAATATCAATTAGTCCAGCTTTATTAATTTTATGATTCACGACTTTTGCTGCTAATTTAATAGATCCTAATAAGCGTGAAAATTCCCCCGAAGTTGATTTATAATGTTTTTGATTTTCAATTATAAATTCACCTAATGTTATGTTTTTATTCATGTTGGTTGTTTTGTTTTGTTAATAGAAAAGCCTTATCGAAAAGTAAAAACTACTTTACAATAAGGCTATTTCATCACTAACTTTTATAATTTTATGTAATTAAATTAACTATTCTACTGCCAGTTAGAGATGTATTTTCTTAATTATATTATAAAATATTACATCGCTGCTTTATAGATAGCAATAGCATCTTCTACAGTCACATCTTTTGGATTACCTCCTGTACAAACATCAGCAATGGCATTTTTTGCCATTACTACAAAATCTTCTTCTTTTACACCCAATTCTTTCAATCCAGATGGAATTCCAACGGATTTCGATAATTTTTTAATCGCTTCAATGGCTGCATTTGCTCCTTCTTCATCACTCATATCTAACACACCTACTCCCATGGCTCTTGCAACTCTTTTAAGTTTATAGGTACAAGAGGGAATATTAAACTTTTCAACATGTGGCAGTAAAACTGCGTTTGCTACTCCGTGAGGTAAATCGTACATACCGCCTAACTGATGCGCCATTGAATGTACAAATCCTAAGCCTGCATTAGAAAATGCTTGTCCAGCAATAAATTGCCCCCAAGCCATTTTACTTCTAGATTCAAGATCTGATCCATTATTAACTGCTTGCTCTAAACTTTGTGAAATCAATTTTATAGCTTCAAGCGCCAAAGCATCACTCCAGTCAAATGCTCCTTTGGTAACATACGTTTCAATCGCATGTGTTAGGGCATCCATCCCTGTGGCTGCAGTTAAATCTGCCGGTTTCCCAAGCATTAATTCAGGATCATTCACTGCGATAGATACCAAACAGTTTTTATCTACCATTACCATTTTTACCTGACGTGCTACATCTGTAATTACATAATTGATTGTTACTTCACTAGCTGTTCCGGCTGTTGTATTGATTGCAATAATTGGCAATGATACTTTTTCTGATTTATGAATTCCATCATAATCTTTTATGTCTCCTCCATTAGTTGCTAAAATACCAATAGCTTTCCCACAATCCTGTGGAGAACCTCCACCTAGTGTTAAAATGAAATCACAGTCATTCTCCTTTAACATTTTTAAACCATTATTCACATTTTTTACCGTTGGATTGGGCTGCACATTATCAAAAATAACAGCTTTTACACCTGATGCTTCTAAAACTTTAGATACTTTTTGAGCTACTCCAATTTTCACTAAAACTTTATCGGTAACAAAAAGTGCTTTTTTATATGGAAGTCCTTTTAATTCTTCTCCCAGATCGTTCAACGCTCCCGGACCAATTATACTTAATGGTGGTAAATATATTCTTCTACTTTGTAACATTTATATTATATTTTATTGTTTATTTTTATATATTTTAAGTTGTATTAAAGAATAACACCAACTAAATCACTACCTATAAATCAATTTTCGATTAAGAATACGGTTAAACTCATGGCTCCCTGAGCACCAATAACTAAACACTGCTCTATGTCGGCAGTTTTTGATGGTCCAGATATAAAAAGTCCAAAATTGCGCTTTCTTTCAGCAATTAATTTATAAGCTTGATGCATGTGCAAGCAGATATCTTTATTATTTAAAATGATTACTAAATCATTGGTGATAAATGGTAAAACACGCAGTTGAAATTGATCTTCGGATAGCCAGATAGCGCCGTTTTCAGCAACACCAAACCCACCTTTAACAATGGCCAAGTCAACAGTTTCCAATTTATGCGGACTTGTTTTTTCTGAAATTGAAACGGTTCCTAATTTAGATTCAGGGATACAGCTTATTATTTCTGATGCATTTGGATACCTATTTTTTATTTCACTGTCCATTTCTTTTAATTGTGATAATTCTTGAATGTTTCCCCCTACAAGCTTCACATTGCTTTTAAAAGTTTCTAACAAATTGACTTCTTCTGAAAAAGAATCTAAATTAATTTCAGGTAAAGGCAACAAAGGTGGCTTATTCTTTTTTACTGATTTTAAAATTGCTTCTCTACCCATTGTTCTTTCTTTTTACTTTATACCAATCATCAAAATTTTGATTCTTCACTTCAGGTAATTCGCGTGCTTTCCCCCAAGCATTTAAGTTGGAATACACCATAAATCGTGGTGCATATTTGAGCATAAACCGCGCCGATTTACCGCCTATATTGTAAAGTGTCCTATTTGAGAGCACTACTCCTGCAATTTTCAATATTGTTTTCTTAACTACAGGTTGTTTTACATCTTTTGTAATGATTTGCCGCCATGAATATAATTGTTCGTGAATATTTATTTTCACAGGGCAAACATCACTACACGAACCACATAAGGTAGAGGCAAATGGCAACGAACTGTGTTTTGTTAAATCTTTTCCTGGTGATAATATTGATCCAATAGGTCCTGGAATGGTAGCATCATAACTATGACCTCCACTTCGTCTATAAATAGGACAGGTATTCATACAGGCTCCACAACGTATACAATGCAATGACGTCCTAAAATCTTCACGACTCAACTGCTCTGTTCTCCCATTATCAACTATTACAATGTGCAGTTCTGTTCCTTCTGCAGGTTTATTAAAATGCGATGAATAGGTTGTAATTGGTTGTCCTGTGGCGCTTCTTGCTAATAAGCGTAAAAACACACCTAAGTGTTCTTCTTTAGGGATTATCTTTTCAATTCCCATACACGCAATATGAACAGGTGCTAAATGCGCTCCCATATCTGCATTTCCTTCATTGGTACAAACCACAAAACCGCCGGTTTCAGCAATGGCAAAATTTACGCCTGTAATTGCTGCATCCGCTTCTAAAAATTTTGTTCGAAGATGTTTTCTTGCTTCATTGGTTAAATATTCAGGGTTTCCATTACTGGGTTTTGTTCCTAAATGTTCTTGAAACAATTCATCTACTTCTTCTTTGGTTTTATGTATCGCAGGTAATACAATATGACTTGGAGTTTCTTCTGCTATTTGCACAATATATTCTCCTAAATCAGTATCAACAACTTCGATATTATTTGCTTCTAGATAAGGATTTAAATGGCATTCTTCAGTCAACATTGACTTACTTTTAACCACTTTTTTCACATTGTTATCTGCTAATATTTTATGAACGATTTCATTGTGTTCGTTGGCATCGGATGCCCAATGTACTTTTATACCGTTCTTTTTTGCATTCGCTTCAAACGCTATTAAATAGTTATCTAAATTAGATAACACATTTCCTTTAATTTTTGAAGCGGTATCTCGTAAATATTCCCAACCTTTAACTTTGTGAGCGGCAGTATCTCTTTTCTCTCGTACATACCACAACGCTTTATCGTGCCAATTTACTTTGGCTTCATCCTTATTAAATACTGCTGCTTTTTTTGAGTGGCTCATATCTAAATACTACTATTTAAAATTTCAGCAATATGCATAACTCTCAATGGTTGTTTATTCCTATTTAACAAGCCTTCTAAATGCATTAAACAGGAATGATCTGCTCCTGTTATAACTTCAACACCATTGTCTAAATGATCCTGAATTCGGTCTTTTCCCATTTTTACTGAAATCGCTTCTTCAAATACTGAAAAAGTTCCTCCAAATCCACAACATTCATCTTTTCTAGTCAATGACATTAATTCAAGTCCTTTTACATTGTTCAATAAATCTTCTTCCGTAGAAAAATGAGCATCCATTCTTTCTGAACAAGAGCCTAAATGCAATCCACGTAAGCCATGACAGCTTTTATGCAATCCTACTTTATGTGGAAATTGTGCACCTAAATCTGTTCTTCCCAATATCTTAACTATGAATTCACATAGCTCGTATGCATTGTTCCGAACCTTTATAACATCATCTGTTTGTTCTAAGATATCAAAATGCTTTTTTACATGGTAAATACAGCTTCCCGATGGACCAACTATATAGTCATATTCTTTAAAATTTTCTACAAATAGTTGACAAGCTCCTTTGGAATCTTCTTCATATCCAGAATTACCTAATGGCTGCCCACAACAAGTTTGAGTTGACGGATAATAAACATCAACATCTAATTTTTCCAATAATTCCAACGTTGCAATGGCAACTTGTGGATATAACTGATTGATATAACAGGGAATAAATAGACCTACTTTCATTGTTTATTTCATTTTATTTTGAAATGATATTTAATTATTTAAAAAAGTAGAAATGTTGAGCTATCTTAAACAACCCAACTTTCTACCATAATCAAACCTAATTAATATTATTTCTAAAACTTGAAAAGTTCTTTTTTGTTTATCTATAGTGAGCGTAAATTACTTTTGTTTGTAAATACTCTTGCATTCCATGTTTTCCATCTGCACCACCAATACCAGATTTTTTCCAACCAGCATGGAATCCCTGCATGGCTTCAAAATGTTCTCTATTCACATAGGTTTCTCCAAATTGAAGTTTGCTAGTAGCATGCATTATATTGTTGAAGTTTTCTGAAAACACAGAAGATGTCAATCCGAACTGACAATCATTAGACAGGGCAATAGCTTCATCTAAAGTATTAAACTTCATAACAGGTAATACAGGACCAAAAACTTCTTCTTGGATGATTTCCATTTGTTGCGTACAATTGGTTAATAAAGTAGGCTCATAGAAATACCCTTTGTCAAAGTTTTCAGGACGTTTACCTCCAACTAATACTTCAGCACCTTCTTTTTTAGCAAACTCCACCATTTCTGAAATCTTATCTATTTGAGATTTTGAAACTAAACTACTCATGTCGGCATCCGTTCCTGTCAGCGCATCATCAATAGTTACTTCACTCATTTTTTTTGCGATTCTTTCTACAAATTCATCATAGATTTCATCTTGAACATATACTCTTTCTGCACAATTACATACTTGTCCGCTAAAAATAACTTTTGAAGAAACAATGGCTTTAACCGCTAAGTCTAAATTAGCATCAGCACATACAATTGCCGGTGCTTTCCCTCCTAATTCTAACGATACTTTTGTAATGTTTTCAGCAGCAGCAGTAATAATTTGTTGTCCGGCAGAAACACTTCCTGTTAAACTAATAATTCCAGTAAGCGGACTTTTTGAAAGTGCATTTCCAATAATTCTACCTGAACCACATACAAAATTCAATACCCCTGGAGCCAATCCAATATTTTGAATTAATTCAGCAAATTCCATAATAGTATTAGGAGCTTCACTACTTGGTTTTATAACACAAGTATTTCCAGTAATTAATGAAGCAGCTACTTTACGAGCCATGACAAAAAACGGAAAATTCCAAGGGCAAATCCCTACAGCCACACCAATAGGTGCTTTATGTAAATAAATATGCTCTTTTTCACGATCGCTTTGTATAATTTCTCCTTCAATTCTTCTTGCCCAACCAGCATTATAATCAAAATAATCAGCAGTTACATCAATTTCTACTTGTGCTAAACCAATTACTTTTGCTTGTTCAATCGCTAAAGTTTCTGCTAAAAAAATTCGATTTTCTCTAATAATAGTTGCCATTTTTTGTAAAAAAACAGCTTTTTGAATGGCTGGAAGTGCTTCCCATATTGGTTGTGATTCATTTGCAGCCTCTAATGCTAGATTAGCATCTTCAGCAGAACCTGTTGGGATCGTACTAATTATTGCCTCCGTACAAGGATTTAAAACTTCTATAACTGTTGTAGATGTTGAATTTACAAACTGACCATTAATAAATTGTTTATATTGCTTCATTGGATATTTTTTAATGTATATTTTTTTGTTGGTTAAAGAATGAATGTTACGCTAAAAACTTTTTTCTCAACTCTTCTACTTGCTCATCATTTATAGGTGCCATTTCACCTAATGCAGTTCCCAATACAATTGATTTTGCACTAAATTCAGCTACTTCTAAATAATCAAATGTTTGTATTAATTTATCTCCTGTAATTAATACTGAGTCATTTTCAATAATAACAGCAGTGCTATTTGCTTCTATAATCTCAGGATTATTACTTGTTTTGAAATGACTACCATAACTTAATGAAGGTACATCCTGTAAAAAGATCCAGCTTTCAGGTATAGTACGTACATCAAAATGTTTTCCAGTAACTCCGAAAGCCATTAAATAGGGTGATTGTGTCGAGATAATAGAATTTATATTTGGATTTTTTTTGTAAATTTCTTGATGAATCCAGGTAATTCTACTAGGTGTTTTTCCTTTTTCTCTTTTACCATCTTTAATTTGAACCACATCATCAATTGCTAAATCCCATCTTGGCACATCGGTTGGTGTAATTAAAAAATCATTGTCTTTCCAGCGTACCGAAACAGTTCCATATGAGCTAATCATTAAACCTTGTTGACAGGCTCTTTGTACTATTTCGCAAATTTCCGAACGTTTTTCTTTCTCATCTGAAGGGTACTCTGTTGCATCCATTTCAGGAATCAAGCCAGGCACTTGCGCTTCAAATTCATCAATTTGCGCATCCGTTAAATATTTTGGTTCTCCAATTTGAGATCCGTATACAATGGTTCTTGCACAAAACTCTAAGGTTTCAAAACGTTCAAATGCATCAGACAAATCACTTCCTCCTAAAACGGTTCCATGATTTTCCATAATAATTGCTTTGTATCCCTTTTTGAATTCTTCTGCAATAACTTCCCCTAATTTTTCACTTCCAGGCAATTCATAATCTGCATATCCTATAGGGCCACAAATATGTTTGGCTTGTGAAATAATATTGGTATTTGGTATTTGACGTACAATACTAAATGATACCAAGGCGGGTGGATGTGCATGTATAACGGATTTAATATCTGGTCTAACCTCATAAATTGCTTTGTGAAAAGGAAATTCGGAAGAAGGCTTATGTTTACCAATAATGGTTCCATCTTTTTTTACACAAATAATATCGGAAGCACTTAACGAACCTTTATCAATAGCTGAAGGCGTTACCCAAATATCTCCGTTCTCATCAATAATTGAAATATTACCACCTGAAGTAGTCGTCATTCCTCTTTTATAAATTCTACTGATAATAGTAGTAATTTGATCTCTTGGGTGAACTAGTTTTAATTTTTTTGACATTTTTTTAATTAATTGTTAGTGCAAAATTTAATTTATACGGAGATAATTGATAATATATCATCGTTTTTTAGAATGGTTTAATTGGTTTTATTTTGAAAATATTTACTAAATACAATAAATAAAATACCACAAAGCAACCAGGCAGGAAGGGTGACAAAGGATAAGAACACATTAAATTGAATGGATATAAAATAAAATATACCAAAACTTATTGCCCAAGCCCAAAACACGGATTTGTTAAATGAAAGCTTTGCAACTTCTGCATAATTTTTTATGATTCCAGCTTTTTTGTAAAAGAAATGTTCGAATACAATGATGGCTCCAAATGGTGCAAGAATAAACCCATATAATGCTACAAATCCTAAAAGTTTCATGGCAAATGCAGGGAAAATACCTGCAATGGTAGCAATAGTACCTGCTAAAATAGTCACTTTGGCTGTAGATAATTTTGGTAAAATCGCCTGAAAAGCCAATCCTGCTCTATATATTGTAGGATTTGCTGTAGTCCAACCCGCTAAAACGACGGCAATTATCCCGAATATTCCAATAGCGTTGTTTGCTAATGGTCCAGGAGCAACCGGTGGTGCTTGGCCATTTGATAAAAATGCTAAAGCCTCAGGTGATTTTAAATAAACCGCATACAATAATGCAGCTGCTATCCAGGCCATATAGTGGCCAATATACATTCCTGCAGCCGTTGTCCATCCTGAACTTGCCTTTTTGGAAAATCGAAATACTGATAAATCAGACATCCCTACATGCATCGCGGCGTTTGCAAACCAAGACCATATAACAACATGCCAAAAAGTAAATTTTATTTGTCCGGGGAATGGTTCAGAACCTTCTCCCCAAATGTCCCAAAAATCAGAAAAACTTTGAACACCTAATTGACTTAAAGCTACAATACCACAGGCAATAAAAGCTAATACAATAATTGGTGACATATAATTTGCCGCTTTGGAAACAGTATCGTAACCCCTCGCAGCAATAATTGAAATTACAGCTCCAATTAAAATTACAATAATTATCCAAGTGAAGCCATTAGGCATCGTGTCAGTTAATTTTGGCATGGGCATATCAAAAGGAATTCCAACAGCCGTTGCCGATACGGTAATCATAGCGCCAGCTAAAAAACAGAATAAAATTCCGTTTGCTAAGTTGTAACCTGTGACTAGTTTTTTACCACAAATTTTTTCTAATTGAAAATAGAGTGTTAACTTATTTTTTATTGCAATCTCAGCTGTTAAATATCTCCAGCTTAAAACTGCTAGTAAATTTCCGATTAATAATCCTACAATTAAATCAAAGGCGCTTACTCCAGCTGTTAAAAATAAGGGGCCAATCATAAACTCAGTTCCCGCTGCATGTTCTCCAGCATACATGCCAAGGAAACTTTTCCAACCTTTTAATTTTGATTTAGGAACAGGAACTCTTTCGAATTCGCCTCCAGCTATTTCTTCAATTTCTTCTTCTATATTAAATTGACTCATTGGTTTTTTTTGTTATGTTGTAATAAATGGTACGTGCTTTTTTAACGAATAATTCTTTTTCAAAAATTTAGAATTTAGCTTGGTATCTGAAATTGATATGGCAGCGCCTAATGCTGATCCTAGCGATGAACTAGTAGATCTAAGCTCCATATCTCTTAAATAATGTGACAATAATTTTATAAAAACATCATTATCGCTAAACCCACCATCTACAAATAGTTTTTCAATTCTTTTGCTGCCGGCAGCAGTTTTAATACTTTTTACTTGAAGTAATACTAACTCAACCATAAAATGGTGGAAGGCCTCGTTAAAATTATCAAAATCTATCACAGTTTCAGCAGGCATATTTTCATCAATCATATTTTCCCACTTAAATTTATAAGTGAAATCTTCCATAATTTTAACATATGTTGGACAATCAAATTTGATCGTTTTATGAAAATCTTTTTCTACCCCAAAATGCTCAGATAATTTGGAGACTTGATATTTGTATTCATTTCCTAACATTAAACGCGCGGCTTTTACGGATTTTCCGTTTATACGCATATAATTGATACAGTCATTTTCAATATCGCTTTTAGTTAATAAATGCTCCGTGAAAGGGTTTAATGAAACGCTCCAAGTTCCGGTAGAAACTAAAATAAAAGATTCTTTGGTACTTCTAACATACGGTAATAAAGCAGAAGAACTATCGTGAATTCCTACGCCAATTTTTATGCGCCTTCCATTGTAGTTCATATTAATACTTGTTTCAGTAGAAACAATAGGAGGAAGGATATTAGTTATTTTTTCCTGATAAACCCAATTGTGATAATCTTTTTTATCGTAATCCCAAAGGGCAGTATGGCAACCAATGCTAGTATATTCACTTAATGGAATTCCTGTAAAAATATAACTTAAGTATTGAGGGAGGTGTAAAGAATATTTTATTTTCTTGAAAACTTCAGGCTTTGTTTTCTTCAACCAATACAATTGCATTCCAGAATTTAACATACCTGAATTCGATGACCCGGTTTTTCTTGAAAACTCAATTTCCGGGCCATATTTTTCAAAAAAGGAATTAATAAGAGCTGGATCCATCGGCTTTGTGTAATTATACAAAGGAGTTAAAATTTCACCGTGATCATCAATATGAACAAAACTAGCACCATAGGTTGAAAAATTGATGGCTTTTACATCGTATTCTTTGGTTTCTATAATTCTATTGAATAATTCCTTTAGCCACTTTTGTAAAGCGGGTAAATTTTCAGTAGGATATCCATCTTCATCTTTAATCTCTTCAAAACGAGTATATTCTCTATATACTTCCTGAAAATCATCATCAAAAAGGAAGAATTTTTTATTGGTTTTTCCAATATCAAATATGGCAGTTACTGCTTTTTTCATTGTTTAATTTTTATAAACCAGTTGCAACAGTATTTCTACCTCTTTCTTTAATTAAATGGTTTCGGAGATCTAAAGATCTATATGCTTTTATTGGATTTATAACCCCTCCTCTATTTAATCGGGCTTTTTCAATTAATGGTCTAACATCTGTTCTAAAGGCATTTTGTAAAATTTCCTGACATTTTACAACATCGTTGTCAAGTTGTGCTGCTTTTAATAAATCTTGATCAACTAGCATGGCTTTGGCATACGATTCTTGTATAGCTTCTAAAGATTGAATTAAATCTTCCAAAGGATCTTTAACATTATGACTCGCATCAATCATCCAAGCTAAATCTGGATTCTGAGGATTGTTTTGCATTCCGTACACCAATTCATTAAAAATAAGGAACAAGGCATAAGGCTTGATACTTCCAGCGGTTAAATCGTCATCTCCATATTTACTATCGTTAAAATGAAAACCACCTAGTTTCCCTTTTAGCATTAATACAGCAACTATTTGTTCAATATTACTGTTTGGTAAATGATGTCCTAAATCAACCAAGGTATATGCTTTTTCACCACATTCATTGGCTAGCATCAAAGAAGCACCCCAATCTTGAATAACCGTACTGTAAAAGTTAGGTTCGTAAGGTTTGTATTCAATGAGCATTTTCCAGTCATCAGGCAATCCTTTGTAGATATCTTTTAAACTGTCTTGTGTATTTTGAAAAGCTGTTTGAAAATTATTTTGCCCTGGAAAACAAGAACCATCAGCCAACCATACGGTCAATGCTTTAGACCCTAATTGGTTTCCTATATTAATTACATCTAAATTATGTTGAATCGCCTGTTCTCGAACTGCTTGACTTGTATTGCTTAAAGAACCATATTTATAGCTTTCTTTTGCATCTTTTTGATCCTGAAAAGTGTTAGAATTTACCGCATCAAATTTTATATCTAAAGAGGATGCCAATTCTCCAATTGCCTTATAATCTTCAGGCACATCCCAAGGAATGTGCAAGGAAACGGCTCCTGCAGTTTGAGTCAATGAATGGATTAAGCCAACATCTTCAATTTTTTGTTGCAGGTTTGAAGGTTCTCCATAATAAGAAAAACGCCCAAATCGCGTACCTCCAGCTCCTAATGCCCAGCTAGGTATTGCTACTTGAAATTCAGCGAGCTTTGAAATAATTGTATTTACATTGTAGCCGTTCTTTTCCAGCTTATTGGCTAAGAAATCGAAATTTTCTTTGTGTGAATCAATACTCGTTTTGTTAGTATCAATTAGTTGTTCTTTTTGTATTTTCATGGTTATATTATCTATTCTTTAATTTTGGTCACATGGAGCATCTTAATATAATCATTCTCTAAGATTTTGAGAATTTGTTATGGATATCTAATGTGTTTATTTCTAACTTAACTAAAAGAAACTCC
>JADWMI010000169.1 GCA_015767395.1 Bacteroidota bacterium
TAAGGTTATTTCAAACCAAGAAGTGATGTCTAAAATGGTGATTTCAAAATCCATTGAGAAATAATTAATTATTAACTAAAAAGAAAAAAGCGATAGGTTCATCCCTATCGCTTTTTTCTTTAACAAATATTTTTCTATTATATTGAGAATCTTCTTTTACTATTCCAAGCTGAACTTTTTGTATTTCTGAAATCTGGTAATCCTATTTTTCTTTTATTATCTTGAACTGTTTCTTTTTTAGATATTTTCATAATTTATTTATTTAGGCCGCGAAAGTACAACTTAACTAAATATTGAAATCATGAAGTACATATTAAAAAACTATAAGATCATAGGAAAAAGCTATGACATACTTTTTTTCATTTTAAAAGTCTGGATTTTAATAAATACGATACTTAAATCCAAATAGTACATTTCCTTTTGGCATTGGAACCAAACTTGTTTCGGTATATTCAGCATTAAATATATTATTAGCAATGAACGAAAATACCATACCGTTTTTTAAATTTGCCGATACGCTGGCATCCAAAACATTATAGCTTTCACCATCTGTTCTTTCCACATATCGATAGGAGATATTCTCACTGAAAATTGGTGAAAATTTAAAATTGAACCCAGCATTAAACTGATGCTTTATACTATTTAATGAATACTGTGTGTATTCAACGTCATTATCAATAATATCATCATCAATATAAGTATAACCCAAATTTACATTTTGATTGTATTTTTTAATGTTAAAATTGTAATTAATAGTTGTTTCAACACCACTTGTTTTAACTTCACTAAAGTTTCGTGTTTCCCACTTATCTTCTTCATTGTCTTTTGTCCAGTCAATTAAATTTTCAGATTTTCTATTAAAAACAGCAACATCAATATTAAAATGTCCGGTTTTAATTTTAATCCCCAACTCTTCAGACAATGCAGATTCCGGATCCAAATCTGGATTTCCTATTGTGGCCGGTCCAACATAAAACATTTCAGTAAATGTTGGTACACGATAGGTATATCCAAAATCCCCATACAATCTAATGACATCTGATACTTTGTATCCAATATCTATTCCAGGAAATGCGTGGGTCCCAAAGTCTGAAAAATAACTTACGGCTACACCAGGTGTAATATCCAAATCGTTATTCAACAATTCAAATCTTTGTTCTAGAAATCCTGTTAATGACGTTCTATTGTGATCTCCTAAATTATTACTCACTAAAAAGGCCCTTGAAACATCAACACCAACACCTGTTTTACCAGCTTTTGTAGTTGCTACCATATTTGCTTCCGCTCCAATGGTATTAGAGATGTGTAAATTTCTGTAATAAGAAGGATTTTCACGAATAAACAAATACATATCTTGATTTCTTCTCCAATAAATACGTGGTTTTACCTTAATTACTTCTGAACCATAATCTGCAGAAACAGCTACCAAACTCGTTTGTGTTTCTTCGTACTGATCAACAAATGCGGGACTTGCATAAAAACCATTTGCTCCAAATTTTCTTTGACCGAAGGAGGTAATCAAATTAAAATTTTTAAAATTTGATTTTACAAAAGCCATTATATTTTCAAAATCCGTATTGTATCTATATCCATCTGACTGCTGATAATCAAAAGAAGCAAAAACACTTCCATCAGTAAATTTTTGAGCTACAGAAGCTCCTGCTTTTATATTATTATAAGAACCATAATTTACAGCTACATCTAAAGAATTGTCAATAATTTCCTTAGAAACAATGTTTATAGCACCAGTAAAAGCATTTTGCCCATAAATACGAGCAGCAGGTCCTTTTACAACTTCTATCCTTTCAATATTTCTAAAATCTATGATTCCATTCATTGTATGATGTCCTGTTTGCACATCGCTCATTTTTACACCATCAATCAATAACAAACTTTGATTGAAATTTCCACCTCTAATATATAAATCTGATTGCATTCCGTCAACCCCTCTCCTTCTTACATCAACTCCAGGTACATTTTGTAATAAATCGGCAACATTGGAAGTTGAAGATTTAGAAATTGCTTCAGCCGATATTAAATTAATGGTACGTGAGGATGCAGAAAAAGGAACTGAAATTCGGTTAGAAGTGATCACAACTTCTTTAAGTTTGACGGTGTCTTTTTTTATAGGCTCAACTTGTGCTTTTGCCTGAATAATAGTTAATAATGTAAAAATTATTAAAGTAATTTGAATTTTCATAAATAGTGATTTAAAAACGCTGTAAAAGTAGTAACTTTCCGGACGATTAATATAGTCCAGTTTTAAAATGATAGATAGTCCGGTTTATACGCTGTTTAAACAGTTAATTAGTTTAGATAAATCTATATCACAACCCCTATATTTACAGGTCTCGGGACAAATTATAAATGCTATACAGCGCAGCTATTTAACCAAAGGTACCATGCTACCAGGGACCCGTGTATTAAGTCAATTATTAAAAGTCCATAGAAATACTGCAGTTGCTATTTACGAAGAGTTAGCTTCACAAGGTTGGGTTGAAATTATACCAAATAAAGGCACATTTGTTTTAGAACCAGAGAAAAAAACAGCAAAAATAAAAGCAACTTCTCAAAAAATAAATGAAGCATATACATATGCTAAAACAACAGGATTTCCTTTTCAAAAGTCATTTCATTTAGCATCAACTGTTCAGTTTACAAATGCGAAGTATAGCATTAACGATGGTAAACCAGATTTACGCTTGCATCCTGTGTATCAATTCACAAGGTGGTACAGTGCTGCCATGAAACGAAAAACGTTGATAAAAAAATGGAACAGAACAGCCGAATTTTACAACGCTGTATTCCCAACTCAACTATGTAATTACTTAAATGCAACTAGAGGTTTTCATATTAGTCCAAATAACCTCATAAATACACGTAGTACAGAAATGAGTTTGTATGTTGTATCTCAACTCTTAATAAAACCAAACGACGTTGTATTGGTAGGACATTTAAGTAATTATGCATCTAATATGATTTTTCAACAAACAGGTGCAAGCATAAAAACAATACCTGTAGATAATGATGGTTTAGATATTGAATACATAAAAAAACATTTTATAAAACATAGTATTAGATGTGTATATATATGCGCCCATAGAGATTATCCAACAACCGTAAAATTAAGTGCAGAACGTCGCTTAGCGCTACTACAACTTGCTAAAGAGTATGGATTTGCTATTATTGAAGATGATTTTGATTACGATTTTCAGTTTGAAGGTTCAGCAATGTTACCGATGGCAAGTGCAGATGCAAACGGTATGGTTATTTATTTAGGAAAATTTGGGAAGTCTTTATTTCCAAGTTTTCAAACAGGATTTGTAGTAGCCCCAGAAAATCTGATCTCGGAAGCTAAGAATTATTTAGAATTACTAGATAAACAAGGCGATTTAATACAAGAACAAATGTTATCAGAATTAATTAGTGAAGGTGAAATATACCGCCTCATGAAAAAGAATATTGTAATATATAAAAAAAGACGCGATTTTTTATGCAACCTTTTAACAACATATTTTTTAGAAACCGCGCAATGGGAAATTCCTTCAGGTGGATTAGCCATTTGGTTACAATTTCATCCTAAAATATCGTTACTAAAACTAGCTAAAGAAGCCGAAAAAAACGATTTATACCTGCCCAAAACAATTCTTTATCAGGATAAAAACACTTGTGCTATTCGTTTTGGTTTTGGACATTTAAATGAAGAAGAAATAGAACCTGTTATAAAAAAATTAAAAAAGGCTTTTGATAAGGTCATTTTAAAATAAAAAAATCCCGAACAATTGTTCGGGATTTTTATTATTTATGCTTCTCCTGTAGGACCAAAATTCATTGGTATTGGAGGTTGTTCATAGTCTTTAATTTCACCATGAGCTTTTTCAAACCTTTTCACATTTTCAGCAAGTGCTTTCGTTAGACGTTTAGCATGCTGAGGCGTTAAAATTATCCTTGATTTTACTTTAGCCTTTGGTTGCCCTGGCATTACACTAATAAAATCAACTATAAATTCTGAAACTGAATGATTAATAATTGCCAAGTTGGAATATGTTCCTTCAGCAGTTTTATCATCTAATTCTATATTTATTTGCCCTTCTTTTTTAGGTTTTTGATCACTCATAACATTTATAATCTAGATTCCAATTCTTCTTTAGAACCGACAATCATATTGTCGTAGATTCTCATACCTGTACCTGCTGGAATACGTTTACCAACAATTACATTCTCTTTCAATCCTTCTAAATGATCTACTTTTCCACTTACCGCTGCTTCATTCAACACTTTTGTTGTTTCCTGGAACGACGCTGCAGAAATAAACGATTTGGTTTGTAAAGAAGCTCTTGTAATTCCTTGTAAAATTTGTTCAGCAGTTGCTGGTCTAGCATCTCTTGCTTCAACCAAGGCTTTATCTTCTCTTCGCAATGCAGAGTTTTCATCTCTTAATTGACGAGGCGTAATAATTTGTCCTACTTTAATTTTTGATGAATCACCTGCCTCTTCAACAACTTTCATTCCGTAAACTTCATCATTTTCTTCAATAAAGTCATTTTTATGAATCAATTGATTTTCAAGGAATAATGTATCACCAGAGTCAATAATTTTAACTTTACGCATCATTTGACGTACTACTACTTCAAAATGCTTATCGTTAATTTTCACTCCTTGTAAACGATATACCTCTTGGATTTCATTTACTAAGAACGCTTGAACTTTTCCTGGTCCTTCAATATTCAAAATATCATTTGGTGTAACTGAACCTTCAGAAAGTGGCATCCCCGCTTTGATAAAATCGTTTTCTTGAACTAAAATTTGATTCGAAAGTTTAATTAAATACTTCTTAATATCACCTAATTTAGATTCAACAATTATTTCACGGTTACCACGTTTAATTTTTCCAAATGAAACAACACCATCAATTTGAGAAACAACAGCTGGATTAGAAGGGTTACGAGCTTCAAATAATTCTGTTACTCGAGGTAAACCTCCTGTAATATCCCCAGATCTTCCAGATTTACGTGGTATTTTTACAATTACCATACCTGATTTGATCTTTTCACCATCTTCAATAATTAAGTGTGCACCTACTGGTAAATTATACGATCTAATCGTTTCACCATTACTATCTTTCAATAATAATGTTGGAATCGTTTTTTTGTTTTTAGATTCAATAATTACTTTCTCTTGGAAACCAGTTTGCTCATCAATTTCAACAAGATAGTTAATACCTCTTTCAATGCTTTCAAATTGAATTGTTCCAGAAAATTCAGAAACAATTACACCGTTAAAAGGATCCCATTTACAAACTACTTCACCTTTTTTCAGTTTTTGACCATCTGCTATGTAAATATAAGAACCGTAAGGAACATTATTAGTACTTAACGTTAATCCGGTTTTTTCATCAACCATCTTTATTTCTGTAGTTCTAGAAATCACGATGTCTACATCATTTCCGTCAGTATCTTTTCCTTTTACAGTATTTAAATCTTCAACAATTGCCTTACCAGCAAATTTAGTAATTAATGAATTGTTTTCAGAAATATTTCCAGCTACCCCACCAACGTGGAACGTTCTTAATGTTAACTGTGTACCTGGTTCACCAATTGATTG